>NZ_JBZDPT010000044.1:225528-279315 GCF_058270035.1 Mycobacterium shunyiense
TCGCCCAGCAAGTAGCTCAGCAGTACCGGCTGTCCTCGGCCACGCTGGTGCAGACCTGGGTGCGGACCTACCGCCGGCTCGGTGAGGACGGGTTGAAACCCAAACCCAAAGGGCGCCAACCCAAAGACGCTGATTCCTCGTCACAGGAGTTGACGGACCTGGCGCGGCTGGAGCAGGAGAATGAGCGGCTGCGAGCCGAGAACGCCTACCTAAAAAAATTGCGGGCCTTGAGGGCGCACGAACGGCGGTGAAAGCCGCCGCTGTCGCCGCTCTCAAGGCTGATCATCGGCTGCCGGTGCTGCTGCAGGTCGCGGGACTGGCGCGCTCGACGTTCTACTACCACCAGGGCAAACCCGAGGCGCTCGACCCGCGCGCCGACCTCAAGACCGCGATCACCGAGGCATTCAAGGCCGCCCACGGCCGCTACGGGCACCGCCGCATCCACACGGTGCTGACCAAGCAGGGATTCGTGGTGGCAAAAAAGACCGTGCTGGCGGTGATGCGCGAGCTGGCGCTGATCTGCCGGGTGCGGCGCCGCCGGCGCTACAACTCCTACACCGGCGGCCCCGGTCAGGTCACCGAAAATCTTCTCAACCGCGAGTTCACCGCTGCCGCGCCGAATCAGAAGTGGGTCACCGACGTGACCGAGTTCCGCATCACCGATCGCAAGGTCTACTTGTCCCCGGTGCTCGATTTGTTCGACCGGTCGGTGGTGTCCTACGCGTGGTCGATGAGCCCGAATGTGGAGTTGACCAACACCTCACTGACCGCAGCGATCGCCACCTTGGAGCCCGGCCAGTGTCCGCTGGTGCACTCCGATCAGGGCTTCCAATACCGGCATTGGTCCTGGCGCAAGTTGCTCGGCGACGCGCAGGCGCTGCAGTCGATGTCGCGGAAAGCCAACTGCTATGACAACGCGGTCATGGAGAACTTCTTCGGTCACCTGAAGTCAGAAATGTTCCACCACAACCGGTTCGACACTGTCGAGGACTTCACTGCCGCCCTTGACACCTACATCCACTGGTACAACACCGAACGAATCTCGACAAAACTCAAGGGCCTGAGCCCGGTCCAATACCGAGCCCAGGCCCTTGCCGCTTAAGCTCCAAACGTCAGTGTCCAACTTTCGGGGACCACTTCAGAAGAGGGGCAGTTTTGTGTCTGCTCGGCGAAGGAACTAGTCGGGAAGTGGTGCGGCCCAGCGCAACACGGTTCCGCCACCGGGCCGGTCGGTGATGGTGAACTGACCGCCCGCACTCAACGCACGGGCCCGCAGATTCCCCAGACCGCTCTCGGTGATCTCGGCGGCGATCCCGCAGCCGTTGTCCGACACCTCGATGGACAGGTCGTCGGCCACCTCGACGAGAACGGCGAGTTCGCTTGCCCCCGAGTGGCGTACCGCATTGCTGATCGCCTCACGCAACACCGCCTCGGCATGATCGGCCAGAGTCGCATCGACCACCGACAGCGGGCCGACGAACCGTGTGCTGATGTGTATCGGCGCGTCGGCGAACTGGGCGATCACCTCATCGAGCCGCTGGCGCAGCCGCGTCGTGCCGGCGTGGGCACCGTGCAGGTCGAAGATCGCGGTCCGGATCTCCTGGATGACCGCCTGCAGATCGTCGACGGTATCGGTGAGCCTCTGCTGCACCTCGGGAGAATGCGCCCGCGGGATCGTGCCCTGCAAGGACAGTCCGACCGCGAACAGGCGCTGGATCACGTGATCGTGCAGGTCCCTTGCGATCCGGTCGCGGTCGGCCAGGATCTCCAGCTCACGTACGTCGCGCTGGGAACTGGCCAGCTGCCAGGCCACCGCGGCCTGGTCGGCGAAAGCGGCGGCCATGTCGAGTTGCTCGGCGGTGAAGCTCTGGGCGCCGTCTGCGCGCACGGCCACCAGCACGCCCGCCACGGTGTCGGTGGCACGCAGCGGCAACACCAGCGCCGGGCCACCCGCGCCATCCAGCTCGAGGCGGTCGAGCCGATGCGGGGTGCCGTCGTGGAACGCCGCGCCCACCGCGCCCTCCGCTGCGTGCGGGTCCACCGGGATCGAGTCGATCGTGGTCGGACGCCCTGCCGTGGCGGCGACCACGAGGGCGTCGGCTTCGGCGGCGGGAACGTCGCTGCCGGGCACCGCAACCACGATGCGGTCGGCGCCGGTCAGGTTGAGCGCCTCGTCGGCCACCATCCGGAACACTCTGGCCGGGTCGGTGCCGCCGAGTAGTTCGGTCCCGATGTCGCGGGTCGCCGCAATCCAGGCCTGCCGGTCACGGGACACCTGGTAGAGCCGGGCGTTCTCGACCGCGACTCCTGCGGCTGCGGCCAGGGCCTCCACCAGCACCTCGTCGTCCTCGCTGAACGGCTGCCCGTTGGTCTTCTCGGTGAGGTAGAGGTTGCCGAACACCTCGTCGCGGATGCGCACCGGGACGCCGAGAAAGGTCCGCATCGGCGGATGGTTGGGCGGGAATCCGACTGAGGCGGGGTGGTGGTGGATGTCGTTGAGCCGGATGGGTTTCGGATCGTCGATCAGCACGCCGAGCACACCTCGTCCTTCGGGCAGATGCCCGATGAGTGCGCGGGTTTCGTCGTCGATGCCCTGATAGACGAACTCGGTCAGCTCGTGGTCGTCGCCGCGTACTCCCAGTGCGCCATAGCGCGCGTCGACCAACTCGATCGCGGTCCGAACGATGGTGCTCAGGGTTAGCTCGAGGTCCAGGCCCGAGGTCACTGCGAGCATGGCCTCCACCAGGCCGTCGATCCGGTCGCGGCCGGTGATGATCTGCTCGACCCGGTCCTGGACCTCGGTGAGCAGTTCGCGCAGTCGCAACTGCGAGAGGGTGTCCCGCAACGGAGGAGTTCGCTGTTCATCGTCGGGGTGCGCACCATGACCAGTCACGTCCACCATGCTGGCACTACCGGCCGCAACGCACCAAGCTCGTCCAACGTGTCACCGCGCAGCCGGCTCAGGTCCGAACCGGAACCTGCGACCGGTGACCCGTACGGGTGACACCCGGACATAGTGCGTCTTGGCCGTCGCCGTCCATGGCAGTAACTGCGCCCGCTCGGCCTCGTCGAGCTCTTCGTCGGTGCGCAGGGTGCGTGCCACGCCGCGCACGATCACGCTCCAGCCTTCGGCCGCGTTGTGATCGTCGGCTTCGAACACCACGTGGTTGTTGATCGCCGCACTGATCAGTTTCGTTCCCGCCGCGGTGCGGAACAGGATCGTTCGGTTCTGCACCACGAAGTTCACCGGGAAGACGTGTGCCTCGTCGTCGACCGCGGTGACGAGGCGGCCGAGCGACGCACTGCCCAACAGCGCCCAACTCTCGCGCTCGGACAGAATCTCGACCGGCTCACTGCGCGTTGATATTCCGGTTTCCATAGCGACGACGCTATGGCGGCGCAGAGCGCGGCGCCATGGGCAAAGGCCCTATCGGTCAGGGACCAAAGACCCTGGCATCACTGATGGTTACGACGGTCCAGCGTGGAAGCAAAGACTGCGGCCTGGGTGCGGCGTTCCATGCCCAGCTTGGCCAGCAGCCGCGACACATAGTTCTTGACGGTCTTCTCGGCAAGGAACATCCGGGCCGCGATCTGCCGATTGGTCAGCCCCTCCCCCAGCAGGTCGAGTAGGACCCGCTCCTGTTGGGTCAGCCCGGCCAACGGGTCGGACCGCTCGGCGTCGCCGCGCAGTTTCGCCATCAGCGCCGTGGCGGCCCGATTGTCCAGCAGCGATTTACCGGCCCCGACGTCCTTGATCGCCTGGGCCAGTTCCATCCCCTTGATGTCCTTGACGACGTAGCCGCTGGCGCCGGCCAGGATGGCGTCCAGCATGGCCTCGTCGGAGGTGAACGACGTCAACATCAGGCAGCGCAGATCGGGCATGCGCGACAACAGGTCCCGACACAGTTCGATGCCGTTGCCGTCGGGCAGACGGACATCGAGCACCGCGACGTCGGGCTTCAGTGCCGGAACCCGGGCCAGGGCCTGCGCCACCGAATCGGCCTCGCCGATCACGTCGAGCTCAGGGTCGGCGCTGAGCAGGTCGATCAGCCCGCGGCGAACTACCTCATGGTCGTCGACCAGAAAGACTCTGATCATCCCCCGAGTCTCACAACCGATGGCGCCGATCGCAAGTGAGCACGGCACAACCCGAGTGCGCCAACGCCGCCTGTAACCCGGCCGAATCGGGGTGGTCGGCACCCAGCACGAGCAGCTGAGCCGACTCTGGGTGCGCCGTCAGGTATTCCGCAATGCTGCTGTAGCCGTCGATGCTCTGCACATCGAGGTCCGGGGATCGTTTCAGCGCACGGGCCAGGCGGCGCTCGAGCTGTGCCGCGGACAACCGGTCACGCTCGGCGACGGCGGTCGCGTCGTACATCTCGCGATGCCGGGCTCCCCAGGTGGTCAGCACCCGCAGTGCTGCGCCACGGCGCACTGCCTCCTCGATCGCGACGTGCAGCGCATCGTTGCTGGCGGTGCGGCCGTCGGCTTCGACAACGACGGCCGCACCAGCGGCAACAGGTGCGGTGGCGTGGGCAGGGGCGATCAGGGTGTCGGTCATGGTCAGCTCCTATTCGAAGGTCAGGAAGGTGTCGACGGTGCGGCGCGGGGTCGGCGGTGGTGCATCGCTGAGGGTCGGGGCGATGCCGATCCGGACCAGCACCTGTGGGCAGGCATCACGGCCGATCAGCGTGCCGATGATGTCGCGGCTGGCGTGCAATTCGGTCACGTGGCTCACGGGGCAGGTGCTCAGCCCCGTCATCGTGCATTCCAGCAGCAGCGCCGAGAGCGCCTCGCCGGTGTCGAGGGCGTCAGCCCGGCTGTACCCGTCGGTGGAAAGCACCACCAGGGTGGCCGAATCGTCGTGGACGGAGGGGCGTCGGTCGCTGTGCGAGGTGACCGGGAAGGTCCGCGCCACGGCGACCCGCTCACTTTCCGCAGCCGAGATCAGGGCGCTCTGCGGGATACCGTCCTCGGTCGCGAACGGAGTTGTCCACCAGGCAAGTTCGGAATGGTAGGCCGAATCGTAGAGACGCAGCGTCTCGGTCAGTGCCGCCGCCTCGGCCACGTCGGCACGCATCTCCTCGGCCAGTACGTCGAGGTGTACCGGGCCGTCCTCCAGCCTCGCCCGCAGCAGCACCTCGAAGGAATCCCAGTCCGCATACCCGGCCATCGGCAGCCGGTCGGTTCGCCGGGCCAGAATCGCATCCGCCCGCCGGCGATGTGCATCGGTGACGAAGTCCATCGGCGAGAACTGCAGCGTCGCCAGGTGATCGAGGTCGTTCGGGTTCGGGAACCGGTCGACACTGGTGGCCCAGCCGGCCGCGGCCATCGCGACCCGCAGATGATCCAGCAACACCCCGCAACTGATGACCGCCTCACGCGACGATCGATCGGTCGCGGTCACCACGCGACTCGGGTCCAGGTGCAGATGTACCCCGCTGCCGTCGGCCACCAGCCGCCACGGCTGGGTGTTGTGCAATGACGGCGCACGCGATGCCAGCTGCACCGCATGGGTGAGGGTCGCTGAATCGAACATCGTCTTGGCCATGCTTCAAGCCTCGTCGTGCCGAGGCCCGTCGGTTAGGGTCTTTGGTCCTCAAACCGACGCGATGTGCGTCTCACGCCCCGTTGTTGGGGCCCCCCGAGTTCGCACCGGGGATGTCGGTGATCGGGAAGTTCGGCATCGGCGGAGGCGACGGCGTCGCGGGCAGCGACGGGATCTCCTCCGGCGGAATGTCCTTGAGCGCCTCGGCCGGCGGCACGGGCGGACCGTTCTCCCGGCTGCCGTAACTGGTGCCCGGCTCGCGCTCACCGAGCATGTGGCTCACGGTCACCAGGTGGTAGCCGTTGGCCTTGAGCACCGGGATGAACTGCTCCACCAGGTCGACGGTGGACGAGTAGGTGTCGTGAAAAAGTACGACAGCACCCGGTTTGATCTGCGTCATCAGCATGTAGCGGGTCGCGGCGATGTTGGCGTCGTTGGCCCAGTCGAACGGGATGACGTCCCAGTTGATGTCAGCCAACCCCTGCCTGCCGGCCTCGGCGAGCACCTGGTCGTTGACCAGCCCACCCGCGGTGCGCACGAGCTTCGGCCGCTGACCGGTCGCGGCCTCGATGGCGTCACTGGCCTTGCTGAACTGGGCCGGGATCTCTTCGGGCGGGATGGTCGTCATGTTGGGGTGTTCCCAGGTGTGGCTGCCCAATTCCATACCGGCGTCGACCACCCGCTTGGCACCCTCGGGGTTGGCGGCGACCTTGTTTCCGATCTCGAAGAACGTCGCCTTGGCGTCGTTGTCCTTGAGGATCTGCAGCAGCCGGTCGGTGTATGGGCCGGGCCCGTCGTCGAACGTCAGCGCGATGCACCGCTCGGTCGCGCAATCCACGTCGTCGGGGTCGTCGCGGCGGATGTGCCCGGTGAGCGCCCCCACCACCAGGACCACGACGGCGGCGACCACGCCGACCACAGTCCACCGCCATGCCTGACTGTTGGGGAGCCTCGCCACCCCGGCAGCCTACCGGCTGGCGATTTGTGGAGTCTCAACCGTGGTTGACACGGCTGAGACTCCACAGATCACTCGGAATCAGGGCAGCGCGCCCGGACTGAACTCCTCCAGCATCTCGGTCACCAGCGCAGCGATCGGCGACCGCTCGCTGCGCTGCAGCGTGATGTGGGCGAACAGCGGGTGCCCCTTGAGCTTCTCGATGACGGCTGCGACACCGTCATGGCGGCCCACCCGCAGATTGTCGCGCTGGGCCACATCGTGGGTGAGCACCACCCGCGAGCCCGCACCCAGCCGCGACAGCACGGTCAGCAGCACGTTGCGCTCCAAGGACTGGGCCTCGTCGACGATGACGAACGAATCGTGCAGCGAACGGCCCCGAATATGGGTCAGCGGAAGCACTTCCAGCATGCCGCGGGAGAGGACCTCTTCGAGCACCGCCGGGCTGGCGAGCCCTTCCAGGGTGTCGAAGACGGCTTGTGCCCATGGCCCCATCTTCTCGCTCTCGCTGCCCGGCAGGTAGCCGAGATCCTGACCGCCGACGGCGTAGAGCGGACGGAACACCACCACCTTGCGCTGGGTTCTGCGCTCCAGCACCGCTTCCAGGCCGGCACACAGGGCCAGCGCGGATTTGCCGGTGCCGGCTTTGCCACCGAGCGACACGATGCCGACAGACTCGTCGAGCAGCAGATCGAGGGCGACGCGTTGTTCGGCTGACCTTCCCCGGAGGCCGAACACTTCGCGATCACCACGCACCAGCTGCACCCGCTTCTCGGCGTTGACCCGGCCGAGCGCCGACGAACTACCACCCAGCAACCGAATACCGGTGTGGCACGGTAGATCCCGAGCATCGGCCAGATCGATCTCGCCGTCGGAGAACAACGTGTCGATGTCCTCAGCCGCGACGTCGAATTCGGTCATGCCCGTCCACCCGGACACCACGACATCCTGGGCGTGGTACTCGTCGGCGGCCAGGCCCACCGCGCCGGCCTTGACGCGCAGCGGGATGTCCTTGCTCACCAGCGTGACATGCTTGCCCTCGGCTGCGAGATTCGCAGCGCAGGCCAGGATCCGGGTGTCGTTGGTTTCGGTGCGGAAGCCCGAAGGCAAGACGGACTGGTCGATGTGGTTCAACTCGACCTGTAGCGTGCCGCCTTGCGCCCCAACGGGAATCGGCTGATCCAGCCTCCCGTGCTCAAGCCGCAGATCATCGAACATCCGCAGTGCCTGCCGGGCGAACCAGCCCAGCTCGTGGTGATGCCGTTTGGCCTCCAGCTCGCTGATCACGACCAGCGGGACCACCACTTCATGCTCGGCGAACCGGGTGCATGCCCAGGGATCGGACAGCAACACGGATGTGTCGAGCACATAGGTACGGACAGGCAGATCAGTCACGTGGCGCTCCTAGAACCCGCGCGGCCCCACACGAGTTGCTCGGTGGACACTGCGGCACCAGGACCGGAGCCGGTCCTCTCGTGATCAAACCGATCGGTACCGTCCGGACAGCAGAGCATGTCGCTAGCCATCGGATTCGACGCTACTCCCGCCGTGGCGGGGTTGCTGGCTGGCGCGCCGCGTGAATAACGCCTGGCGAGTTACGCCTTGATGAACTCCTGGAGCGTTGCCTCGTCGGCCAGTCCCCACGCGGTGATCCGGTCGGAGATGACCTGGGCCAGAGCGGCCTTGTCGAAGATTCCGGCCTCGGCCACCACCGCCACCTTGTCCTGGTAGGCGTCGATGTCCGCGCCGATCACGTCGAGCTCACGGGCGCGCGCGGCGATGGCCGCCACGGTCTCGTCGCGATGGGTGCCCAGCAGGTGCGACACGAGGTTGGCAAAGAACAGCTCGTGGCGCTCCTCGTCGAGGACGATGCGGTCGACCATCGAACCCAGCACCGGCTCGGTGATCTGAGCGCGCAGGTTGCGGGTGTACACCGCGTGGGCACGCTCGAAGAACGCCATGAACACCAGCGTCTCGATCTGGCTGTAGCTGTCGGCGCGGTAACCCTTCATCACGTGCTCGACGCGGACGTCCTCGTTGGCCGTCGGATCGATCTCGCGGGTGACGACGAGGTAGTTGCGCAGCGCCACGGCGTGCAGGTGCTCCTCAGCGGTCCAGCGACCAAGGAAGCGGCCCCACTTGTCCTCGAGAATGAAGTGCTCGACGAGTTCACGGTGATAGCCCGACAGGTTGTCCTTGGTGATCAGCAGGATCTCCAAGGCGTCGGTGACGGTCTTGGGCAGGGTCACCTGCGAGGGATCCCAGTCCTGACCACCGAGGAACGCGAAGTTCTCGCCCTGGTCGAACGGCACGTAATCGTGTGCGTACCAGAGGTCCTCGGTATCCAGGTGGCGACGCAGCTCGGCTTCGACAACGGGCTCGAGCTCCAAGGTCAACGCATTAGCTACAGGTTTCTGTGCCATGAGGTAACTGTAACCGAGGTTTACAGGTTTCTAAAACCCGGGCCACGTGTGATGTCGCCCGCGCCGACTCAGAGAGTGAGGCCCGGGTACAGCGGGTTGGCGTCGAGCAGCTCGGCCGAGGCCGCGTGCACGCGCTCGGCGGTGCCGTCGGCCAACTTGTACTTGGCCTTCGAGGTGCCCTCGGCCTGCGTGTTGGACAGCACGTCGACGATCAGCTCGGCCACCCGGTCGAAGTCGTCGGCGCCGAATCCGCGGCTGGTCAGCGCCGGGGTGCCCAGCCGGACGCCGCTGGTGTACCAGGCGCCGTTCGGGTCGGCCGGGATGGCGTTGCGGTTGGTGACGACGCCCGCGTCGAGCAGAGCGGACTCGGCCTGACGGCCGGTCAGGCCGAACGAACGCACGTCGAGCAGCACCAGGTGGTTGTCGGTGCCACCGGTGACCAGGCCCGCGTCGCGCTTCACGAAGCCGTCGGCCAGCGCCTGGGCGTTGTCAGCGACCTGCTGGGCGTAGGTCTGGAACGCCGGCTGGCGTGCCTCGGCCAGGGCGACGGCCTTGGCCGCCATGACATGGCTCAGCGGGCCGCCGAGCACCATCGGGCAGCCCTTGTCGACGGCGGGGGCGAATTCCTCGGTGGCCAGCACCATGCCGCCGCGCGGGCCGCGCAGCGACTTGTGGGTGGTGGTCGTGGTGACGTGGGCGTGCGGCACCGGGTTCTCGTCACCGGTGAACACCTTGCCGGCCACCAGGCCGGCGAAGTGCGCCATGTCGACCATCAGGGTGGCGCCGACCTCGTCGGCGATCTCGCGCATCTTGGCGAAGTTCACCCGGCGTGGGTAGGCCGAGTAGCCGGCGACCAGCACCAGCGGCTTGAACTCGCGGGCCGCGGCGGCCACGGCGTCATAGTCCAGGAAACCCGTCTCAGGGTTGGTCCCGTAGCTGTGCTGATGGAACATCTTGCCGGAGATGTTGGGCCGGAAGCCGTGGGTCAGGTGCCCACCGGCATCCAGGGACATGCCGAGCAGACGCTGGTTACCCAGCTTGTTGCGCAGGGTCTCCCAGTCCGCTTCGGACAGGTCGTTGACGTGCTTGGCGCCGAGTTCGGCCAGGCCTGGGGCCTCCACCTTTGTGGCCAGGATGGCCCAGTAGGCAACCAGATTCGCATCGATGCCCGAGTGCGGCTGGACGTAGGCGTACGGGGCGCCGAACAGTTCGCGGGCATGCTCGGCGGCCAGGGCCTCGACGGTGTCGACGTTCTGGCAGCCCGCGTAGAAGCGGTGCCCGACGGTGCCCTCGGCGTACTTGTCGGAGAACCAGGTGCCCATGGTCAGCAGCACCGCCGGGGAGGCGTAGTTCTCACTGGCGATCAGCTTGAGCGAATCCCGTTGATCGGCAAGCTCTTTGCGGGTGGCTGCGGCGACCCGGGGCTCGACGGACTCGATGACCTGCAATGCGGCCTGGTACGCGGCGCTTGAAGTATCGGCGTAATCGGCGCCGGAAGCCGCGGGCAAGGTGGAGGACGGGTCTGCTGCCATGGCATTCAGCCTAGTCGGAGCGGGTCAGCTCGACGGTCCCGGGCCGGGTTGGCCCGGTGGGTATCCGGGGTAGGGATAGGGCGGCGGGTATCCGGGATAGGGATAGGGCGGCTGAGTCGGCGGCGGGACAGCGATGCCCCGGGTGAGCTTGGTGAGCAACACGAACCAGGCGGCAACCCCGACGATCACCGATCCGGTCCACAGCAGGTTGCTGACGGTTTCCATTCGCGGTCCGTCACCGACCAGCTTCATCAGGACCGACGGGAATGCGCCGGGGCTGTCTCCGCCGTCGACACAGGCGAGCCCGAACACGAACATCGACGCCCACAGGATGACCTGGGCCCAGGCCTGCCCGGAGGTGAGCTCCCCCTCCGGCTGCTTCCGCATCAACCTGCTCGTGAATACCAGGCAGAGTGCCAGCACGGGTGCGGCGAGGACGCCGAACACCACCATCCACCCGAGCTGCACGAACAGTCCCCGGCCGATCACCATCCACGCCAGCAAGAGCATGTTGAGCGGCATGGCCAACGCGGGGACGTACAGCCGAAACTCAGACACCCTCCGAGCCTAGGCCCGCAATGTCCACGCGAGGAGCAGCTCATCGCGGGAGGTGTCGGCGGTCAGATCAGTCGGCGGTGTGGTTCCACGCGCCACCGGCCTTGCCGTTGGCATAACCACCACCCGGCCACCCCTTGCTCCAGTCGTGACCAGCCCAGGCACCACCGGGCCAGCCCTTGCTCCAGTCCCAGCCGGCCCACGCGCCGCCGGGCCACGGGCTCACCAGAGGAGGCTTCGGCGGGGCC
The DNA here is from genome assembly GCF_058270035.1 of Mycobacterium shunyiense. Lineage (NCBI taxonomy): Bacteria > Bacillati > Actinomycetota > Actinomycetes > Mycobacteriales > Mycobacteriaceae > Mycobacterium > Mycobacterium shunyiense. The sequence goes on from NZ_JBZDPT010000044.1 coordinate 236,790, forward strand.
ACCGTCTCGCCGTTCAAGACCACGACGGGATCGGCATTGGCCACCATCGCAGGTCCGGCCAGGCCCATCGCGGCTGCCGCCACCACCACACCGGCCATGCGCTTGACCCGGTTCGGTTTCGTGCTCGTTGTAGTCATGTCGACCCCTTGCTGCCGCCCGGTACGTCGCACGATGCTCAGCAAATATTTTACGCCTGGGCGGCGAGCCCGATCAAGGCATCGCGACCGCCGAACCCAGGGCCTGACGATCAGCGAATCAAGGTCAGTATTTGTCTTTTCAACTGCATTTTTCGGGAAACGCACCCACCGCAGGCACAACAGGTTCGCGGTGGCTGGGCCTGAACGGCAGAGATCGCATCAGCAAATTTCGAGAAGGCGGCACCGACGACTGGCACCACGCCGAAAACCGGGCGGACCATCGGTTCACCCGGTTTCGCGGTTGTCAGCGGTGATTCCAGGCGCCGCCGGCCTTGCCGTGGATGGCAGCGCCGCCGCCCTTGCCGTTGGCCAAACCACCACCGGGGTATCCCTTGCTCCAATCGTGGCCGGCCCACGCCCCGCCGGGCCACGGGCTGACGAGGGGCGGAAGCTCGACTCCAGAGCCGCCAGAGGTGGCGGCGTCGGCAATGCCCGAGATGACGGACGTCACCGGATCGCTACCGACCTTGGTGAACGGAGCCTTTTTGCCCCCGGGGCTGACCGGCGCCACCGGATCGCTGCCGACCTTCGTGACAGGTCCGGCGGCATTGGCCACCGCACCCGAGCCGAGGATCCCGGCGAGCGCCACCGCGCCGGCCGCCACGATCACGCCGGCCATGCGCTTGATCTTGTCCAGTCTTTCCCTTGCTGCCATGGTCATTTCCTTTGCCCGACCCGGTAGTGCCACCAGGCCCTATGGCAACAATGTTACTGATCGGTAACTAAGGTAATCAAGCACTTGAGACCACCGTCATATCGGTGAAGTAACGCAACGCAGGACACCTTTGGGCAAACGTCAGACGCCCTACGATAGAGGCGCTGAAATCAGGGACACCAAGTTGCTGTCCGGCCGGCGGAGGCCCTAAGCGCGCAAGGTTGACGGGATCAGCGGCTCATCGAGCAGCCGGCCGAACCGCTCCGTCAACGTCACTCCGACGGGGCGGTCGTCCAACCACCCGCGCAACAACCGGTACCCCTCGATGTAGGTGCTGGTGTAGGCCCGCCACAGCGGCGAGGACAGGAACCGCAGCGACTGCCTGGCCCGATCGTCGTCGACCAGCAGCCAGCGCTTGAGGAACTCCACCACCTCGTCAACGTCGCGATGCTCGTCGTGCAGCATCAGCGCAGCGTCCTGGCGCACGTCGGCCAGCCCCGCCACCGCCTCCGAGATCGACTCGGCACGCTCCCCGTCGAACCGAAGGCCCAGATCGGCATAGATATCGGCCGCCCATGCGCCCCAACCCGGCCCGACAATGGCGTGCAATGCCAGATCTGCCAGGCCCTCGGCCATCAGGCATTGCGGGGTGTTGACGAGGAAGATCGTCTGTTCGAGTTGATTTTGTCCAGCCACCAGCCCTGATTCTTTGCGGCAGTGCTCGGTGTGATGGCCCGGGTATGACTCGTGGGCCACCAGTCGGGGCAGGTTGGCCATCTGTTGTTTCAGATCGGCATTGACCGCGACGGTGGACTTGTAGTCGCCCAGGTAGTAGTTGAACCCCGACCACGGCTTGTCGGTGACCACCTCGTACGTGATGGTCTCCGCCTCGGGCAGCGGATACGCGGCGCGCACCTTGTCGCGCAGTGCCGAGGAGAACGCGTGGATGCACTCCTCCAGCCGGGCCGGAGGGATCTCGTCTCCGGTGCGGTGCGCCTGGATCCGCTCGGCCAGTGGGCCGGTGCCGCCGAGGGCCTCGTCGAGCTGGACGTGGGCCTGCCGGTATTTCTCCGGATCGCCCTTGCTGATCCGGACGTCGAAATAGGCCTGCACCTCGTCGACGAAGCCGACCTGCTCACCGGCGAACTTGCGGCCCGCACAGTTGAGCGCCCTCAGGTGCGCGGCAATGTATTCGGCACGGTCGCGGTCGAGGTCGTCGGGGATCTGGGCCAGCAGCCGGTCCGCCTGACGAGCGAGGTCGGCCGGGTCGGGCGCAGGCTCGTTCTCGACCACACGACGCAGCTGCGGGTCGCCGGTGAACGAATCGACATAACCCTCCTCGACCCGGTCGAAACGCAGTCCGAGGAGCAGGTACTCGCGAATGAGAGTGGCCGAGTCCGTCACTGTGCCGGTTCCGGAGCCCGTCTTTTTCTCGATCCCGTTAGCCATGCCCCCAACCGTAGATGTAAGACTGATCGGATGCCGCGGCCGAGCGAGCCGAGCCCCTATGTGGAGTTCGACCGAAGTCAATGGCGTGCACTGCGCATGTCGACACCGCTGAAACTCACCGAGGACGAACTGCTGCGCCTGCGGGGTATGGGCGAGAAACTCGACATTCTCGAGGTCGAAGAGGTCTACCTGCCGCTGGCCCGGTTGATCCATCTTCAGGTCGCCGCCCGCCAGCGACTGTTCGCCGCGACCGCGGAGTTCCTCGGTGAGCCACAGCAGAATCCGGACCGACCGGTGCCGTTCGTCATCGGCGTCGCCGGCAGTGTCGCGGTCGGGAAGTCGACCACGGCCCGTGTGCTGCAGGCCCTGTTGGCCCGCTGGGGCCACCACCCCCGCGTGGACCTGGTGACGACCGACGGGTTTCTCTACCCGAACAAAGAGCTTCACCGGCGGAACCTCATGCACCGCAAAGGTTTCCCGGAAAGCTATGACCGACGCGCCTTGATGAGGTTCGTCACCGCGGTGAAATCCGGTGCCGACGAGGTCTGCGCGCCGGTGTACTCACACCTGCTCTACGACATCGTGCCCAGTGAGAAGCAGGTGGTCCGGCATCCGGACATCCTCATCCTCGAAGGCCTCAACGTCCTACAGACCGGTCCGGCCCTGATGATCTCGGACCTGTTCGACTTCTCGGTGTATGTCGACGCGCGCATCGAGGACATCGAGAAGTGGTACATCTCGCGGTTCCTGACGATGCGCTCGACGGCGTTCGCCGACCCGGCATCGCACTTCCACCACTACTCGACCCTGACCGACGAGCAGGCTGTGTTCGCGGCCCGCGACATCTGGCATTCCATCAACCGGCCCAACCTGATCGAAAACATCCTGCCGACCCGGCCGCGCGCCACCCTGGTGCTGCGCAAGGACGCCGACCATTCGATCAACCGGCTGCGACTGCGGAAGCTCTAGCCGGTCCCGGCCGGCGTTGCGACCAGCGGCCCGCAGCGCACGTCGAAGCGCTCCCGCACGGTGTCCAGGGTGCGACGCAGATGCTCGCGGTCCCGATGATGGGTCGCCATGAAACGGGCGGTGGCCGAGAGCTGGCGCGGCATCGGATACCAGCGGTTGTAGTCCAGGCCGCACGCACGGAACACCTTGACCGGCACCGCATCCGAGATGAGACTCAGGTTGTGTTGAGCCAGGGTGAACATCGCATACAGCACCGCTGTTTTGGACTTCTGCGCCAAGTCCTGCAGGTCGAGTTCGTAGAGCGGCACCGTGTTCAGCTTGCCCAAAAACATCAGGTGCGTCGCAAAATAGCCCGCGAATGACGTCAGATGCATGGTGGCCGAACGCATTTGAATCGACAAGATGGAGCCGTCACCGGAAACATACGGCTCGTACGGATGCTCGCCTTTGGAGAGATACCCGGTGCAGTTCACGATCCAGCTGCCCGGTGCGACGGTTTTCCTGGCCCCGCTACGCAACACCAGATCGGCCGAACCGTTGGTGTCGACCACATCGACCAGATGGTCCATCACCACATCGTTCAGGCCCGCGACAATGGCGGCGTTCTCCGCCTCCGACAGGACCCCCGCCATGAAATGGGTGGCCTGCGGGGTCGGAGAGGTGCCGTAGTTCGACCGGTACCACCGGGCGACGTCGTCCTCGTTGGTGCCGTCATAGAGCCGGGTCATCTCGATGGACATCTTGGTCAACGAGACCCCGCCCGACCAGCGCCGGGCACCGGCAGGGAAAAACCGATCCCGGCTGGAGAAGAAGGTGCCCGAGCCCGCCACCATGTTCACCTCGCGCCCCGGACTCGACGTGATCAACGCGTGCGCGGTGTCCATGGCGGTCTTGCCGCTGCCGATCACCCACACCGGGGTGTCGCTTTCGTGTATGTCCCCGGAGCGGACATCACACGAGTCCGGTGACACCGACTGCACCCGATCGCTGGACAACTCCAGTGCGTCGTTGGGAGTCACCCGCACGCCGTACGCCTTGATCAAACGCTCGGCTTGGATGGTGTGCAGTTGCCCGTCCGCGTCCCGGCAGGTGACCTGTACGGCACCACCGCCGGCATCAGCGGACTGGAAATCCCAACCGTAGCGTTCCTCGACCCGCACCCGTTGCTTGATCTGCTGCAGGCAGTAGCCGAAATGATCGAGCACCTCGGGTTTGGTGGCCAGATAGGAGGGCTCACGGCCAAGGGTCCATTTGATGTTGCCTGCAGTGAACATCGGATGGGGCTGGTGCAGCCGCACATACGGATACGTGTCCACCCACATTCCACCGACCCGGGGACGACGGTCGATCAGGATGATCTTCTGATCGGGTCTGAGGTACGTGCTGACCACGAACAGCGCGTTCATGCCGCACAGGCCGGCACCGACAATGCAAACGTCACAATCTTCTGGCATCGCGAATCTCCCGGGTAGCGCCGTTTGAGCTCAGTGTGGGCGCGTGCGGTCGCCGCGCCATGAGTAGTGCGCTACCCGAGTTTCGAAGGGCGGATGGCTCAGGCGCGTTCCCAGCCGCCCCAGTCGTTGCCGACGAATCGTTGCCCGTCGGGAATCACGAAGTGGTGCAGAAACACCTGCAGCGCGGGCTGCATCCGCTGGTGCAGGTCCGTCATCGCAGTGACCAACTCGGGCGTCATCGGGTCCTCCCCCTTCGGCTTCTTCGGGGGGATCAGCCCCAGGTGGAGCGCCATCTCCAGCTGGTAGAAGGTGAAATCGCCGTACGGCCGCTTGGGATCACAACCAGGCACCTCCTCGTCGAAGTAGGGATCGGACAGTTCCCAACTCATCTGCGCCAGCAGGGTGCGGTGCTGATCGGTGAAGTCGAACTCACCCGACTCCGGCAGTTCTTGGACAAAGAACGAGTATTCATGGTCGGCCGGCGGGCGCTGATATCCGTATTCGCCTGTGGCACAAGCACCGAACCCGGTGGCGATGCGCAGCAGATCGATATCGTGGGTTTCGGTCTCCCAGTCCGGCGCAAAACATGGTGCGCCTACCTCGGTCCCGTCCCAGCCAACCCGTACCGCTCGAAGCCGCTCGGTGTGCTCTGTCGCCCACTTCAAGTCCACCCGGCCATTATCGGTGACAGGCAGCGCCCAGAGCCTGGGCTCTGGGCGCTGTACCGGCTTACGGTCAGGCCGGGATCCGCCGGACCCCGACGTACTGCAGCTCGGCCATCGCCAGCGTGTAGAGACCGGCGCCGATGACGACCACGACGCCCGCGGTGGTCAGCGCCATCGTGAAGACGGCCACCAGAGCGATGACGGTGCAGGCCGCGTTGGCGATCACGGTGCCGATACCGGCGGGGCGCACCCGTTCGATGCCGGCGAGGGCGAACACGGCGATTCCGTAGACCACCGAGAAGATGCCGACGCCGTACTCGACGGATTTCGGCAGCCCGGTGAGATCGGCGAAATATCCGGCCGCAGCCAGCAGAGCGATCCCACTGATACCGACGAGGACTGCGTCGAGCCGCATGGCCAGCCGCAGTAGCGAATCGGTTGCCTTCGTCGTGCCTGCGTATCCGGCGGAGGTGATGGCGGACATGATTCTCCTTCTCTGATGGTGATTACTTGTCGTGCATTCACTTCGAGCGGTGGAGCACGGTGCGGGGATACACGCCGTAACCTCTTCCGGCGGGCACCCCGCACCGGCTCGGGAGGGAGTCACGCCAGACGGCGCACTCCGCGGTATTGCAGCCAGGCCAGTACTGCGGTGGCACCGACAAATCCGAGAACCAGTTCGATTCCGGCACCGGTCAACGCCGACCAGCCCGTCACGATGGCGACGACTGTGCTGATCGTGAAGGCCACGTTCCCGGCGAGGACGCCGATGCCCACCCGCCGCACGCGCGGGGCGGCGGCGAGTACGTACAGCAGGGCGCCGTAGCCGACCAGCGCCGCGCCGACGAACCAGCCGGCGGTTGCCGACACGCCCGCGATGCGGGCCAGCTGATCGGCAGCCATGGCCACCAGCAGTCCGACGCCGGCGCAGACGGTGGCATCGGCGCGCAGGGCGAACCGCAGCAGGGAATCGTGGATGGCCGATCCGGCGGTGGGGTCGGCCAATGGTTGGTTCAGGGTGGCGGTCATGTCGGGCTCCTCGGCGATGAGGGTGTCGATTGGTGGAACACCTCCGACACTGCTCACCAGCCGCTGCCAGATCGACACCAAACACTGCCAAGCACTGCCAAGCCCAGGTCAGCGCGGTGCGGGCGTCAGTCGTTGGCAGTGACCAGATCGCCGCGCAGATCCGCCGCGATCACGCGTGCCGCCGCGTTCTGCCAGTTGTGCAGGGAGCGCTGCGGCACCTCGGTGACCAACCACTGCCAGGCCTGCCGAGCCACCGGGTCGAGCCCGGCGGCGGTGGCGTTCTGCGCATAGGCGCGGACCCCGACGACATATGGGAAGTAGAGCGAGTTGTAGTGGCGCCACTGCTCGGTGGTGCCGAAGTCGCCGCTGTCGCGCGGCTTGAGCGCGGCGATGCGATCGGCCAGCAGCGCCTTGAGTTCGCTGGCGCGTTCCAGCGGCTGATCCGGTGCCCCGCGTCGAGCCAGACGGTCGTCGATGGCGGGCAGAGACGTCAGCGGGCTGGCGACCAGCTTGGACAGATCGCCGTAATGGCCGAGTGCGCGCCGGGTGAGCCGGGCGAAGGCGTCGTCGTCGATACCGCCCAACGGGTGAGGAGATCGCAGCGGGAGCGCGGCCTCCGTCTGGCGCAGGGCTTCACGATCGGCGCGCAGGTCCGGAGACCTGGAGAAGGCGAGCCGGTCGAGCAGGCCCGCCAGCGGATCGGCCAGCACCTCCACCGCGACGGCGACGGCCAGGCTGGTGAACAGCAGGATGGTCATGACGGTGCGGCCGGCCCCGGCGTCGAGCACGACCATGCCGATCAGGGCCTGGGCGGCGAACGGAACTGCGATCACCAACGTGCCGATGATCGAGCGGCGCATGTCCGCGCGTAGCGCCTGGCCCTCGTCGAAGGCATCCCAGATCGCGACCGCGACGCCGAGCAGGGCGACATCGAATCCGGTCGATGCCAGCGCGAGCCAGCTCGGCACCAACCCGAGCGGGATCACCAGGATCGCGTTGCCGAGAGCGAAGAACAGTGTCGCGACGATGATGAACCCCACCACCGACCCGGGCTTGGCGCCGCCGAGGACGGCCTTGACCATGGCGCCCAGCGAGGACAGCGAGATCACCGCGAACATCACCCAGTGGCCGGTCCGCAACGGCCCGTCGACGCTGCCTGCCAACCCCGCCCCGGCGAAGGCCAGGACGGCCACGGCGAAGATCGCCGCGATCTCACCGGCGCGCGATCGGAACGTGTCGGCCGGGCGCGCGAGTTCCACCATGACCGCGAACCAGGCGATGCCGGGCAACGCCACCAGGTAGATCTCGATGCGGCTGAGCACTTCCGAGCCGGTAACCAACCGGACCGCGTCGAGCGCGACCACGAGAGCGAAGCTGGTCAGCCCGAGCGCGGCGAGTACCAGGACGGGCTTACGCGGGTCGCGGGCAAGCAGGTAGAGACCCAGCCACCAGCTGAGCGTGTAAACCACTGCCGACAGCGCAGCCATAGGTTCAGTTTGGCACTACTTGCCGAATCTGCGGTGGCGGGCGGTGTAATCGCGCAGGGCTCGCAGGAAGTCGACGCGCCGGAAGGCCGGCCAATACGCCTCGGTGAACCACATCTCCGAATATGCGCTCTGCCACAACAGGAATCCGCTGAGCCGTTGCTCACCTGAGGTGCGGATGACGAGGTCCGGGTCGGGTTGGCCCGATGTGTAGAGGTTCTCCGAGATGCCCTCGACGGTGACAGCTTCGACGAGTTGCTCGGCGGTGGCTCCATTGGCCAGTTCCTTCGACAGCAGCGAGCGCACGGCGTCGACGATCTCCTGGCGGCCGCCGTAGGCGACGGCGACGTTCACATGGAATGAACCGGGCGCGTTCGATGCCGTGCTTTCTACGGCCTCGCGCAGTCGCCGGGCCGGCTCCTCCCCCAACAACTCCAGGTCACCGACGGTACGCACCGTCCAGGTGTTCGTCGGGGCGCAGATCTCCTCGACCACATCGGTGATGATCTCGAGCAGGGCCGACAGCTCTTCCGGATCGCGCTGCAGATTCTCGGTCGAGAGCAGATAGACCGTCGTCATCTCGATGCCTGCGGCCTGACACCAGCGCAGCATCTCGGCGATCTTGGCGGCTCCCATCCGGTAGCCGATGCTGACATCGTCGTAACCTGCGTCACGCGCCCAGCGGCGATTCCCGTCACACAGCACCGCGATATGGCGTGGCAGTTCGGATCTGGACTGCGCCAGTTCCTGACGCAACCGCATCTCGTAGAGCCGATAGGCCGGTTCCTTGAGCCGCGGGGGAATGATGTCCACGAGAGTCCAGACTACTGTGAGCGTCGGGGTACACCACGGTTCTCAATGGAGGTGACATGACTGCGCCGACGGGTAGCACCAAGCCCTACCGCTCTGCGGCCGCGCTGAACCGGCCGGCTGAAGATCTTCCGGAAGCGGTCGCCGAAGGCGTCGCCCAGTTCCTCGGTAGGCCGCGCGCACGGGGCTGGATCCATGTGTATTCGGCGGTCATCGCGTTCATCGCCGGGGCGGCCCTGGTTTCGGTGTCGTGGTCGCTGGAGTCCACCCGCGCAGGTCTGGCCACGCTGCTCTACACGTTCACGATCGTGGCGATGTTCGCCGTGAGCGGTACGTATCACCGGGTGACGTGGAAGTCGCCGAACGCGCGCAAATGGATGAAGCGCGCCGACCACTCGATGATCTTCATCTTCATCGCGGGCAGCTACACCCCGTTCGCATTGCTGGCCCTGCCCGAATCCAAAGGCATGGTGCTGTTCTGGATCGTCTGGGGTGGGGCGATCGCCGGCGTGCTGCTCAAGATGTTCTGGCCGTCGGCACCACGCTGGCTGGGCGTGCCGCTCTACATCCTGTTGGGCTGGGTCGCGGCCTGGTTCATCGGGCCGATCATGAACGGTGCCGGCGTGGCCGCGGTGGTGCTGCTGATCGTCGGCGGCGCGCTGTACAGCATCGGCGGCGTGCTCTACGCGCTCAAGTGGCCCAACCCATGGCCGACGACATTCGGCCATCACGAGTTCTTCCACGCCTGCACGGCGGTAGCGGCGATCTGCCACTACATCGCCATGTGGTTCGCCGTCTTCTGAGCCCACGAAAAAGCCCCGCACCACCGAAGCGGTGCGGGGCTCCGCAGACACTGCTAAAGCTGCGTGATGTCAGCCGCCGACCAGTAGGCCTTCATGCCGGTGATCTTGCCCTCGGCGTCGAACGTCATGACCTCCATGGGCTCGATACGCATCGCCCCGCCGACGACGATCGCGAACAGGAAGGCCGCCTCGTGTCCGCCGGGACGGAACTTGAGCAGCTCGGTCGTGATCTCGGCTCCCGCCGCGGTCAGGTTCTTGTAGAAGCCCTCGATCGCCTGACGACCGATGTGCACTTCACCGCTGCCCACCGGATCCTCCAGCGTCGCGTCATCGGTGTACAGCGCGGCGACCTCGGCAGCGGACCCGCCCGCAACGGTGTCGAGATAGCGCTTGACGAAGGACTCCAGGGCTGCAGCATCGTGGCTCATGGCCGCGAGGCTACACGGCGCCACTTCCGCCGTCCGGCGGTTGACCGCCCAGCGAGACAGCCAGAGCTTCGACCGTGGTGACGGGCAGGTCGCAGACCGTCCCACGGCACACGTACGCGGCGTCGGCGCCGTCCACCCGGTCGCGTCCTCGAAGCAACGGCGACGAGTCGGCGGTCCCTGGGGCACCGCCGACCACCAGCGCCCCACCGGGCGCCAACCGGCGCGCAGCGTACAACAGCGGCGACGACGGATCCCCGGCCACCGCGATCTGGATCGGTCCGCGTACCTGGGCTTCGGCCACAGCCAGCCAGTGCCCGCCGGAGCGGGCCGCGCGGGCCAGGATCGGCGTGGCCGAAGACAAAGTCGCTTGCGCCGCATCGACATAGCGCTGCGAGCCGGTCAGGTATCCCGCCGCCTGCAGGGCCTCGGCGATCAGCGACGCGCCCGACGGTGTCGCGCCGTCGATCGGGTCGGCGGGACGCACCATCAGCTGCTCGGCGTCGTCGGCGGTGTCGAACCAGCGGCCCGGCTGATCGGGGTCGGCGAAATGTTCGAGTGCGACATCCAGGAGCCGCACTGCCTCGTCCAGTCCGAATCCCGTGAGTTGGTGCAGGGTCAGCAATGCGGTGGCCAGCGCCGCGTGATCCTCCAGGATCGCCGCACTCTCCCCGACGACACCCCCAAGACTGGCCCGGCGCAACCGGCCGTTCACCACGTGCAGATCCAGCAGCCGGCGCGCACATTCGACTGCCGTAGAAAGCAATTCCGGGCTTTCGAGCGCCACCGAGGCTTCGGCCAGCGCGGTGATGGCCAGGCCGTTCCAGGCGGTCACCACCTTGTCGTCGCGGGCCGGCTGAGGACGCGACGCGCGGGCCGCCAACAGCGTCGTGCGCACCGACTCGAAGCGGGCAGTTTCGTCCGGATCGCGGTGCAGTTGCAGCACCGAGGCGCCGTGTTCAAAGGTGCCACGCTCGGTGACCCCGAAAAGTGAAGCCGCCCAAGCTCCGTCGTCCTCACCGAGGACGGAGCGCAGTTCGGCCGGCGTCCACACGTAGGTCAGCCCTTCGCGGCCACCGGCGTCGGCGTCGAGCGAGGAGGTGAACATGGCACCGGCACCCAGATACGCGATGAGGAACCCAGCTGTCTCGGCAGTCACCCTGCGCGCCAACGGATCATCGGTCCGCCGGGCCAGATGCGCATAGGCCCGCAACAGCAGCGCATTGTCGTACAGCATCTTCTCGAAGTGCGGCACCACCCAGTGCGGGTCGACACTGTAGCGGGCGAATCCTCCGGCCAGCTGGTCGTAGATGCCACCGCGGGCCATCGCCGCGCACGTGCGCTCGACAGCCGACAACGCCGCCACCGACCCCGTGCGTTCGTGGTGGCGCAGCAGCCCTTCCAACAAGGCCGAGGGCGGGAACTTGGGCGCACCGCCAAAGCCGCCGTGAGACACGTCCTCGTCATTCAGCACGGCCGCCACCGCGTGATCGCACAACTCGGGCCCCACCGGCGCCCCGCCGCCGGGCAACCCGGCCGACATCGAGCGCAGCTCGGTGGCGATCTGATCGGAGGCGCGCTCGACCTCGTCGCGCCGGTCCCGCCAGGTTTCGGCGACGGCGTCCAACAGCTGCAGAAATCCGAGCTTCGGGTAGTAGGTGCCGCAGAAGAACGGCCGACCATCCGGGGTGAGGAAGCAGGTCATGGGCCAGCCGCCCTGCCCGGTCAGGGCGACGGTGGCGTTCATGTAGACCGCGTCCAGGTCGGGACGTTCTTCGCGGTCGACCTTGATGCAGACGAACCCGTCGTTCGCGGCCGCTGCGACCTCTACATCTTCGAACGACTCATGCGCCATCACATGGCACCAATGGCAGGCCGCGTATCCGATGGACAGCAGGATGGGGACGTCCCGGGAGGCCGCTTCTGCGAGCGCCTCGGGCGTCCATTCTCGCCAGTGCACCGGGTTGTCGGCGTGCTGGCGAAGGTACGGGCTGGTGGACCCGCCGAGCGTGTTACCCGCTACCCGGCTCACGGGGCTGACTCTGGTGGTCATCGGCGATGTTCTCGACCGGGTCGCCGTCACCGGCACCGTCGGCAGTGCCCTCGTCGGCGGCCTGGTCGGGTTCGGGGTGTTCCCGGTCGAAGGACTCGGGCAGCTTGCGCAGGTGGCGGTTCATCGACCAGACCAGCGCGAAGGTGCCGATCAGCAGCGCGACCGTGACGAGCAAGCCGAGCGGAGTTGCCTTACCGAACTCCGGCCCGGTATTTCGCGGCTCGTCGGCGAGCAGTGTGATCACTGCGGTCAAAGTGTCGATCATTTCTCAATCCCGGTGAACAGGTCGTCTTCCGGCAGATTCACCGGGACACGCGACCGAGCCAACTCGAACTCCTCAGTCGGCCAGAGCCGCTGCTGCCACTCGATCGGCGCATGGAAGAAATCGCCTTTCGGGTCGATCTGGGTCGCGTGCGCGCGCAGCGCGTCGTCGCGCTGACTGAAGTACTCCGAGCATTCAACACGGGTGGTGACCCGGTTGGCGAACGGGTCGTGGTCCGGGTCCCAGTGTTCCAGCCATTTGCCGAAGGGGCCCTGCCGACCGTACTTGGCGAACTCGTCCTGCAGCAGCTGCATGCGCTCACGCAGGAAGCCGTGGTTGTAGTACAGCTTCGAGACGTTCCACGGGGCCCCGGCATCGGGGTATAGCCGATAGTCGGCGGCCGCCTCGTAGGCCGCCACCGAGACCTCGTGGCACCGGATGTGGTCGGGGTGGGGGTAGCCGCCGTTCTCGTCGTAGGTGGTCAGCACGTGCGGCTGGAACTCGCGGATCACCCGGACCAGGCGGCTGACCGGCTCGGCAAGCGGCACACGCGCGAAACAGCCGTCCGGAAGCGGCGGCAACGGATCGCCCTCGGGCAGACCCGAGTCGACGAATCCCAGCCAGTGGTGCTCGACGCCGAGGATCTCGGCGGCCTTGGCCATCTCGTCACGGCGCACCTCGCTGATCCGGCCGTGCACCTCGGGCAGGTCCATCGCCGGATTGAGTATGTCTCCGCGCTCGCCGCCGGTGAGCGTCACGACCATGACGCGCACACCTTCGGCCGCATAGCGCGCGGTGGTAGCCGCACCCTTGCTGGACTCGTCATCCGGGTGGGCATGCACCGCCATCAACCGCAGTTCACTCATTTCGCTTTCATCTAACTACGGCGTCCTCTTACCTAATCCCTGTACCCAAACCTTCAGCCCGGTCCCTGGGCTGCGGTGACGGTTTCGTCTGGCCCTATAGTTCCAGTTCTGATGATCGAACGCCCCGCCGCCCGCTACGGATCCCGCCAATTGTCCCGCCGGACCCGGCGATGGATCACGTTCGCGCTGGTCGGCGTGGTGGTGGTGGCCGGTGTGATCCTGGCGGTCGTGGCCTTCCAGCGGTTGGGCACCGGCGAGGTGAAAGGCGAGCTCTCTGCCTACGAGCTGATCGACAACCAGACTGTGTCCGTGACGATCGGGGTGACCCGGCCTGATCCGTCGACGCCGGTGGTGTGCATCGTTCGGGCCCGCTCGATCGACGGGAGCGAAACCGGGCGACGCGAAATCCTGGTGGGTCCGTCCGATCAGCGGGTGGTGCAGGTGACGGCCGAAGTGAAATCCAGCCGACCCCCCGTGATCGGCGATGTCTACGGTTGCGGGACGGATGTGCCGTCCTACCTGGTAGCGCCCTGAATTTGACGTTCGCAACAAACGTCGAACAGCCATTACATGAAGATTCGCCGGCTACTCGGTGGTACGATTGTGCGATACACGGTTCCTCGCTGGGGCCGTGTATTGCTGCATTAGCACTCAGTTAGGTGCGTACGTCCGCGGCAATACATGCGCATGCCCCGGCCCGGAAACGACGGACTTCGTACGCGAGGGAAGGCGCAAGAGCGCCGCGAGGGCAAGCAAGACAGAAGGAGCACAAGAACATGACCGATACACAGGTCACCTGGCTCACTCAGGACGCATTCGACCGGTTGAAGGCGGAGCTCGATCAGCTGATCGCCAACCGGCCGGTGATCGCCGCCGAGATCAACGACCGTCGCGAAGAGGGCGACCTGCGCGAGAACGGTGGCTACCACGCCGCCCGCGAGGAGCAGGGCCAGCAGGAGGCCCGCATCCGCCAGCTGCAGGAGCTGCTCAACAACGCCAAGGTCGGTGAGGCGCCCAAGCAGTCGGGTGTCGCGCTGCCCGGTTCGGTCGTCAAGGTGTACTACGACGACGACAAGAAGGACACCGAGACGTTCCTGATCGCCACGCGCCAGGAGGGCATCAGCGACGGCAAGCTCGAGGTGTACTCCCCCAACTCTCCGCTGGGCAGTGCACTGATCGACGCCAAGGTCGGCGAGTCGCGCACCTACACCGTGCCGAACGGCAACACCGTCAAGGTCACGCTGGTCAGCGCCGAGCCCTATCACGACTGACGGGTCGGGGCGGGGCAAGCAGTACAGTCGGGGAAATGGCGCAAATCGCCGAAGACCTGTTCTTGCTATTGCTGGACAACGCAGCCGCGCAGCCCGCACTTGATCGGCATCGCAGGGAGAAAGTACTCAGCGCGGCGGTACTGCTGGATCTGGCGTATGCCTGCCGGATCCGCCCTGCCATGGCGGATGAACCAATCGAGGCCGGCCACCTGGTCGCGCTGGCCGGCGATTGGCCCGCCGATCCGGTCGGTGACCCGGCATTCGAACTTCTGCAGCGCCGGCCGCTTCCGGCCGACACCGCGCTGGCCAAGCTGAGCAGGCACTCCCAGGCCAACCTGGAACAGCATCTCGAACGGATGGGTCTGGTCCGCCGAGTCCGCATGCCCGGTAAAGGCTTCCCGCGTAAGCCCGCGTACTGCTGGCCGTTGACCAGCCGGGAGCGGGTCAGCCAGGCGCGGGCAGCGCTGCTGGCGGCGCTGTTCGACGGGCACAACCCGGTCCCCGCGATCGCCGCGATCATCTGCCTGTTGCATGCGGTCGACGGCCTGGGCGCGATCCTCAGCCTCAACGACCGGGGCTGGCGCTGGGTGCATGCCCGGTCCACCGAAATCGCGACGGGCATCTGGGTGGACGAGACCGCGTCGGCACTGCCGGAGATGAATCTGGCAGTGACGACGTCGGCGTTACGTCCGGCCCTGATGTCCTAACCGCGGCGTTACTTGCCGAGGGCCTGCTCAAGATCGGCCAGCAGATCGGCGGCATGCTCGATACCCACCGACAGCCGCACCAGGTTGTCAGGCACCTCCAGCTGCGAGCCCGCGGTCGACGCATGCGTCATGGCCCCTGGGTACTCGATCAGCGACTCCACGCCGCCGAGCGACTCGGCGAGAATGAAAAGCTCAGTGCGCGAGCACAATTCACGTGCCGCTCGGGGACCACCACGTAGCTGCAGGCTCACCATGCCACCGAAGCCCGACATCTGCCGCGCCGCCACATCGTGGTTGGGGTGGCTGGCCAGGCCTGGGTAGAGCACGGTCTCGACGGCTGGGTGCCCGTCGAGGAATTCGGCTATCAGTGCAGCGTTTTCACTGTGCTGACGCATGCGCAGCACCAGCGTCTTGAGCCCGCGCATGGTCAGGTACGCGTCGAATGGCCCAGGCACCGCACCGGCACCGTTCTGCAGGAATGCGAATGCCGCGTCGAGTTCCTCGTCGTTGGTCAGCAGCGCGCCGCCCACCACATCCGAGTGCCCACCGATGTACTTGGTGGTCGAGTGGAGCACGATGTCGGCCCCGAGCAGCAGCGGCTGCTGCAGCGCAGGCGAGGCAAACGTGTTGTCCACCAACACCTTGACCCCGGAGGACGACGCGAGCTGGACGATTCCGGGGATGTCGGCCACGCTCAACAGCGGGTTGGTGGGTGTCTCGACCCAGATCAGCCGGGTCCGCGGGGTGAGGGCCGAACGCACAGCGTCCAGATCGCTCAGCGGGACCGGGGTGTGGGTGACGTTCCACTGCGAGAACACCTTGTCGATGAGGCGGAACGTGCCGCCGTAGGCATCGTCGGGAATTACCACGTGGTCGCCCGGCCGCAGCACCGCGCGCAGCGCACAGTCCGTGGCGGCCATGCCCGAAGCGAAGGCCCGCCCGTAGGCGGCTTCCTCGACCGCCGCCAGCGCCGCTTCCAGAGCCTGCCGGGTCGGGTTGCCGGTGCGGGCGTATTCGAATCCGCCGCGCAGACCGCCGACGCCGTCCTGGGCGAAGGTCGAGCTGGCGTAGATCGGGGTGTTGACGGCTCCGGTGCCCGGGTCGGGTCGGTAACCGGCGTGGATGGCTTTTGTGGCCAGACCGTGCCACCTGCGCTGTTCACTCATAACGTGACGAGCCTATCGGGGCAGGTACGCGTACGGGTTGGGACCGCCCTGCGGGCCGGGAAACGCCGTCGGAGAAGGAGGTGGAGCAGACACCGGGGCAGGCACACACACCGTCGTGAGCGCCTTGTCGGCGATGGTCTGACGCTTGCCGTCCCACAACGGCATCAGGTAGCCGATGTAGAAGAAGCTGTCGAGGACATGGGCGAGCTGGCGCACCAGCGACATGCCGAAACCGATCGGCTGGCCGGTCTTCTCGCTGACCACCTTGAACTTCATGACCTGCTTCCCGAGGCTCTGCCCGGTCTTGCCCTGGCGGTACCCGAAGTTCCACACCGGAAAGGCCAACGTCACCGCAAAGAGCACGAACATTCCCAGGACCAGGAATGCGACGGCACCGCCGGACGGCTCACCGGATGAATCCGCCGACGACGCGACCGCCGCCGCGATACCCATGAGGACGCCGTATCCCACGAAAAAAATCACCAGGAACGGAATCTGATCGATCACCGAGGCCAGCACCCGGTCCAACCAGGGCGTGTAGGCATTCGGATTCGTCGCCGGCTGGCCGTAGTTCCACTGCGACGAGGGCCCCGGTGCCGGGTAGGGCGACGGGCCGGCCGGCGGATAGCCGGTGGGCCCGGCGCTGTACGGACTGCCCTGCGCCGCACTGGGGTACGGGCTCGGGTACGGATTCATTCCCGGGGTATTGGGGCCGGCGATGTATCCGGGGCCGGGCGGCGGCTGAAATGTCATGCGCAAATGATGTCATGCGCCAAAGCGCCCACGGCGCAGGCATTTCTGCCGTACGCGCCGTGGGCGCTGAGGTCGGTTGTTCTGCCTATGGGGTCAGCGGTGCCACCGGGCCGCCGCTGAGCCGACGCCAGGCGTACACCTCGATGAGGAGGATCAACGGAACCGCCACGATGAGGCCGAGGCCACAGGGAATCGCGCCGATGAAGGCGATGACACCCATCACGAGCGCCGTCAGCAGCACCGTGCCGAAATTGGCCTTCGCGAGGTCGAAGCTCGCCTTGACCGCATCGACGCCGCTGAGATTGCGGTCCACCGCTGCGACCGTGGTGAACAGAAACAGGACGGCGAGGACTATCGAAGCGACGAACGACAACGGAAAGGCCACGAAGGCCCATGCGCCCAGTAGGAATGTGGGAGCAAACAGCACCAGGTTGACCAGGAACGAGATCACACCGACGATCACGGTCGCGAGGATCACGTTGCCGACGTTGCGCGGTTTGAAGAACGAACCGATGGTGACCGGCTGGCCGTTGGCGATGTCGAGCAGACCGGCGGTGTACCCCGCTGCGATCCAGCCGCCGACTACCAAGAGCACGATCGAGCCGATGAACATGACGATGCTGCCCCCGGTCCCGAAGTCGCTCGAGGCCGAGTAGCTGAAGCCATCTTGATAGGACTCGTAGCTACTGGTCGAGTCCGGCGACATCGCATAGGCGATGCCGTAGAAGACGCCGTAGACGGCCCCGGCGATCAAGGCGTACACCACCGTCGGCACGATCAGCTCGGCCGGATGCTTGAGGAACTTGTTCCAGGCCCACGAGAAGGCGTCACCGACGCTGTACGGCGCACCGCCGAATCCGGGTGCGCCCGCGGGCGGGTAGCCAGGGGCCCCGTAACTGGGCGGCGGGTAACCGCCCGGCGATGGGTAACCGCCCGGAGGCGGGTAGCCACCGGGAGGCGGTGGATAGCCGCCACCCTGCGGCGGAGGCGGCGGGTAGCCACCGCTTTGCGGCGGGGGCGGATAGCCACCCTGCTGTGGCGGTGGTGGGGGCGGGTAGCCGCCACCCTGCGGCGGAGGCGGCGGCGGATAGGCACCACCCTGCGGCGGAGGCGGCGGTGCGAAACCGCCGTGCTGGGGCGGAGGCGGATAGCCACCCTCCGGCGGCGGCGGGTAGTTCCCGGGCGGGGGCGGTTGATCGGTCACGTCGAAAGCTCTCCTCATCTCGGATAGCGCTCCGCGGGCGGACGCTACGTTCTGCCAGCACCTATACAGACAGACTGCTCCACAGGCAGATTACGCATCGCCAACGCCCTTTGGCAGAACAACACGAGCGTATTCGCCGGGCACAGTGGGCCGGTTCTCACCGCGGGCAGTGATGCTGTCTGAGTTTGCTAGCCCGAGGCGAACTCACCCTAGCTGAGAAGTCGCTGAAGACAAGGCATTCCACGCGAAGGCGCGCAATTCGCCCTGACTAGTGCCTGCCGCTGCCCTCGGACAGGAACCCGAGCAGATCGTGGCGGGTGATCACACCGACGGGCTTGCCCTCCTCGACGACCATCACCGCGTCGCAGTCCCGCAGCGATTTCGCCGCCGTGGAGACCAACTCTCCCGCGCCGATCAACGGCAACGGCGGGCTCATGTGTTCGGCCACTGCGTCGGCCAGCTTCGCCCGGCCCTCGAACACCGCCGACAGCAGCTCCCGCTCGGACACGCTGCCGGCCACCTCGCCCGCCATCACGGGAGGTTCGGCCCCGACCACCGGCATCTGCGAGACGCCGTATTCGCGCAGGATGCCGATCGCATCGCGCACCGTCTCGGAAGGGTGCGTGTGTACCAGGTCGGGCAGCGCCCCGGATTTGCCGCGAAGGACATCGCCGACCGTCGACTGCTCGATCGAACCGTCGAGCCGGTTGCGGAGGAATCCGTACGACGACATCCACGCGTCGTTGAAAATCTTTGAGAGGTAACCGCGTCCACCGTCGGGCAGCAGCACCACGACAACCGAGTCTGGTCCGGCCGTGCGGGCCACCTCGAGTGCGGCGACGACCGCCATACCGCAGGATCCACCGACCAGCAGCGCCTCTTCGCGGGCCAGCCGCCGGGTCATGTCGAACGAGTCGGCGTCGGAGACGGCGATGATCCCGTCGGGAACCGACGGATCGTAGGCGGACGGCCAGAAGTCCTCACCGACGCCTTCCACCAGATAGGGCCGCCCGGTCCCGCCGGAGTACACCGAGCCCTCCGGATCGGCACCGATCACCTGAACCTTGCCGTCCGACACCTCTTTGAGGTAGCGGCCCGTGCCGGTGATCGTGCCGCCGGTACCGACCCCGGCCACGAAGTGCGTCACGGTGCCGTCGGTATCGGCCCAGATCTCCGGACCGGTCGTCTCGTAGTGGCTCTCCGGCCCCATCGGGTTGGAGTACTGGTCGGGTTTCCAGGCGCCGTCGATCTCCTCGACGAGGCGGTTGGAGACGCTGTAGTAGCTGTCCGGATGATCCGGTGGCACCGCCGTCGGGCACACCACGACCTCGGCGCCATAGGCGCGCAACACATTCTGCTTGTCCTCGCTGACCTTGTCGGGGCAGACGAAGATGCACTTGTAGCCGCGGGTCTGGGCGACTATCGCCAGCCCGACGCCGGTGTTGCCGGACGTGGGTTCGACGATGGTGCCGCCCGGCTTGAGCTCGCCGCTGGCCTCGGCGGCGTCGATCATCTTGGCCGCGATGCGGTCTTTGGAGCTGCCGCCGGGGTTCAGGTACTCGATCTTGGCCAGGACCTTGCCCGAGCCTTCGGGGACAACCGAGTTCAGCTCTACCAGCGGGGTATTGCCGATGAGCTCACTGATGTGCCTGGCGATGCGCATACGTCAATGGTCTCAGGCCCGCGAAACGCTTACCAGGTGGCCTCTCGAATGTATTCGCCGATCTGCCGCAACGAGCGCTTCGCTTCGGACACCATCGGCGACGCGAGCTGGAAAACGTGCATCTGACCGGGCCAGATCCGCAGCTCGACGGGAACCCCGGCAGCGGCCAGCATGTGCGCGGCCTTTCGGGCATCGCTGAGCAGAGCCTCCGAGCCCGATGCGTGGATCAGCGTGCGCGGCAGACCGGGCTCGATGTGGTCGAGGGGTTCGTAGACTTCCTCGCCCTTGCGCCCGGCGGCGCGCTCGATGAGCTCCACGAGCGCGTCGAACGCCTTGGCGGGGAACATCGCGTCGGTGTGGATGTTCGGGTGGTTGGCCCGTGACTCGTTGTCGATCTCGAACAGCGGCGACATGGTCACCAACGCGGCAGGCATCTCGCCCTCGTCGACCAGGCGCTCGGCCAGTGCCAACGACAGGTAGCCGCCCGCCGAGTCGCCGGCCAGGACGATCTGGTCCGGCTCATATCCACGTAGCCGCAGCCACTGATAGGCGTCGTAACAGTCCTCGATCGCGGTGCCCACCGAGTGCTTGGGAACCATCCGGTAATCGACCACGAGCACCGGGCTGTCGGCGTACTCCGACAGCGCCGTGACGATCCCCGAGTGCGTGTTGGCCCCGCAGGCGAGGAACGCACCGCCGTGCAGGTACAGGATGACGCTGCGCTTCCCGTCGGCGGGAAGTACGCCGTCGGCCCGCACCAGCTGCGCGGTGCAGTGGGGCAGCGCGATGGTGGCCTTGATGGTCCCGGGCACCGGCCGGATCAGCCGGGCGGCGAAATTGACCAACCCGAATGGCCACGGCAGATGCGGCACATGGCTACCAATCGCCAAGGTCGGCTTGATTGTCAGCGTGGCCGCCAGCGAAGCCAATCGGCCCGCCAGGCTCGGTCCGTCCTCGACCACCTCGACGGGCGCGCCGTCACTGATCGGGAACCTACGCCCGCGGTGGGCCCTAGCTGGGCTTATGCCAGCATGATGCGACCTGGATACCTTGCTCGGTGCAGTCATCGTCACCACTTCCTACGTCTTTGTAGTGCTAGGTGAGCTTCGTCACTCAGACAACCCGGGTAACTTAGCTTGACATCCGTAAACAGTTCAACAGTCAAATAAACTGAATTGATACCGGACTTGATACAGCACTGTGATCGGCACGCTGCGCCGCCACGCGGACAACCTGTCTCATCCGCCTAAACTGATCTCGTGGGTCCAAGCCGAAGTGCTCCTCACGTGCGCGTCCCGCGCCGGTCGACCATCGCCCTCGCCGCTGCGGCGACGCTGGCTTCTACGGGATCGGCCTATATCGGAGCCCGCAACTTACTGAGCGGGCAGGCCAACCAGGCGCGTCAGGTCATCCCCAAATCCTGGGACATCCCTCCCCGCGCGGACGGCGTGTATCTGCCCGGCGGCGGGCCCGTCGAGAAATGGGAACGCGGAGTCCCCTTCGACCTGCATCTGATGATCTTCGGCGACTCCACCGCCACCGGATACGGCTGCCGGGTGCCCGACGAGGTACCCGGGGTGCTGATCGCCCGCGGCGTGGCGGAGCAATTCGACAAGCGGATTCGCTTGAGCACCAAGGCAATCGTCGGCGCCACCTCGAAGGGGCTGTCCGGTCAGATCGACGCCATGTTCGTCGCGGGCCCACCGCCGGATGCCGCCGTGATCATGATCGGCGCCAACGACATCACCAAACCCAACGGCATCGGTCCGTCGGCCCGCCGGGTCGGCGACGCGGTGCGCCGACTACGCGCGGCCGGAGCCGTCGTCGTGGTCGGCACCTGCCCCGACTTCGGGGTGATCAGCGCGATCCCCCAGCCACTGCGCGCGTTCGCCCGCCGTCAAGGCCTGCGACTGGCCCGCGCCCAGGCCGCTGCGGTACGCGCCGCCGGCGGCGTTCCGGTGCCGTTCTCGGATCTGCTGGCTCCGGAGTTTTACAAGGCCCCTGACCTGCTGTTCTCCGAGGACATGTTCCATCCGTCGGCAGCCGGGTACGCACTGGCCGCCAAGCAGTTGCTGCCGGCAGTGTGCACTGCTCTCGGCGACTGGGACGGCGACGAGGCGCTGGAATCGGGAGCCGCCGACACGAGGACACTGTTGACCCGCCTGGGCGGTGTCAGCAGGCTTTGGCGCCGCTCAACCGGGGTGCCCGCACCCATCGTGGTGCACGCGGGCTAGTTTCAACTGAGTTTTCTAAGCCATTCGATCAGCAGGAGCCGTCATGCCTGAAGCCGTCATCGTTGCCACCGCCCGCTCGCCTATCGGTCGCGCCGTCAAGGGGTCGCTGGCCACCATGCGCCCCGACGACCTCGCCGCGCAGATGGTGAAGGCCGTTCTGGACAAGGTGCCCTCGCTGGATCCCCGCGACATCGACGATCTGATGATGGGCTGCGCCCAGCCCGCCGGTGAGGCCGGCTACAACATCGCCCGCGCCGTGGCCGTCGAGCTCGGCTACGACTTCCTGCCCGGCACCACCGTCAACCGGTACTGCTCGTCGTCGCTGCAGACCACCCGGATGGCCTTCCACGCCATCAAGGCCGGCGAGGGTGACGTGTTCATCTCCGCCGGTGTCGAGACGGTGTCGCGCTTCGGCGTCGGTGCCGCCGACGGCGCCCCGAATTCGAAGAACGCGCTGTTCGAAGAGGCCCAGGCCCGCACGCTCGCGCAGGCCGAGGGCGACATCAAGTGGCATGACCCGCGCGAAGACGGCCTGATCCCGGACGTCTACATCGCCATGGGCCAGACCGCCGAGAACGTCGCCACCTTCACCGGCATCAGCCGTGAGGACCAGGATCACTGGGGCGTGCGTTCGCAGAACCGCGCGGAGGAGGCCATCAAGAGCGGGTTCTTCGAGCGCGAGATCGTTCCCGTCACGCTGCCCGACGGCACGGTGGTTTCCACCGATGACGGCCCGCGCGCCGGCACCACCTACGAGAAGATCAGCCAGCTCAAGCCGGTGTTCCGGCCCAACGGCACCATCACCGCGGGCAATGCGTGTCCACTGAACGACGGCGCGGCCGCGGTCGTCATCATGAGCGACACCAAGGCCAAGGAGCTGGGCCTGACCCCGCTGGCCCGCATCGTCTCCACCGGGGTGTCCGGCCTGTCGCCGGAGATCATGGGCCTGGGCCCGATCGAGGCCATCAAGAAGGCGCTGGCCAAGGCCGGCAAGAAGATCTCGGACATCGACCTGGTCGAGATCAACGAGGCGTTCGCCGTGCAGGTGCTCGGTTCGGCTCGTGAGCTCGGCATCGACGAGGACAAGCTGAACGTCTCGGGCGGCGCGATCGCGCTGGGCCACCCGTTCGGCATGACCGGTGCCCGCATCACCGCCACGCTGCTGAACAACCTGTCGACCCACGACAAGACCTTCGGCATCGAGTCCATGTGTGTCGGTGGCGGCCAGGGTATGGCGATGGTTGTGGAGCGTCTCTCCTAGTTTCAGCTTTGGCTCTGCGCTGAGGGCGCAAAAGTGCGAGTAGCTCGCGCCCTCACCGCAGAGCCAATGGCGGCGCAACCTGATCCCATGCACGGCGCAGCCGCCACATGATTTCCGGCCGACGATGGCCCGCCGCCACTCGGATCGTGGTCCAGCCGGCCTGGCTGATGTACTCGTGACGGACGATGTCGTAGCCGAGCGCATCGGCATGCTGGATTCCGTCGTACTCCACCGCGAGCATGTGCTCCTCCCAGCCCATGTCGAGGTAGTAGCGCGGTCGGCCATTCTGACCGAGCACCGGTATCTGCGTCTGCGGCCGCGGATATCCCTCGTTGATGATCATCAACCGAAGCCAGGTTTCCTGCGGCGACTGTGCCCCTGGGTCGTAGAGGTCCAGGGCCGTCTCGAGCTGACGTAGACCACGTACATGGGCGTGACAATCCGCCAGTGCCAACACATCAGCTGCTTTTATCCCCGTCGCATTGCCCAGCGCGTCGAGCCGAGCCACCGCCTCCCTCAGGGTTCCGCGCCGGCCTATGTCGAAGGCCGTCCGCTCCGGTGTGGTCACGTTCAGCCCGTCGCGCCGTTGCGACTCCCCCGGTAGCAGCAGGTCAGCACGGGTGATCACCCGTTTCGGCGCCCGCGCGTTCGCCCAGATCAACTCGACGGGAATGTCGTCATCGATCCACTTGGCCTATGCCAGGCGGATGCCGTGAGCCCCGCGACCACCGATTCTCGATGTGACCACAACCATGCTGCCTGCGTTCGGCGCCGCAGATTCGGAGCAATCCGTTTGTCCAGGTACACATTTGGCATCAGCGGCCGGTAGTAGCGGCGCAATTCATGGCGGTTCAGTGCGCCACCTGCCCGAGCCTCGCTGCCGACGAAGGGATCGCTGCCGATGTCCATGGCGCCAGGCTGGTTTGAGCTGCCGACACCCGACTCAGCCCAGGCCACGCCATGGCCTGACCTTGGGCATGAAGCTCGCTGTGGGGATAACCCGCGCTGGTTGACCCAGTGCTGGTTCACTCTGCGCTCACGGCGCGAAAGTGCGAGAAGCCAACGCCCTCACCGCAGAGTCAAGCCCGCCACGACCAGGCACACGATTCACTCTGCATCCACGGCGCAAAAGTACGAGTAGCCAACGCCCTCAGCGCAGAGTTCAACCTGACCACAGGGCAAAAGAAAAAGGCGCCCGCAATCGCGGACGCCTTTCTCGGGGCAGGGTTGCTAGTCGTTGTTGAAGTACGACAGCAACCGGAGGATCTCGATGTACAGCCAGACCAGGGTGACGGTCAGGCCCAGGGCGATGCCCCATGCGGCCTTCTCCGGAGCACCGGCGCGGATCATCTGGTCAGCAGCGTCGAAGTCGATCAGGAAGCTGAACGCCGCCAGGGCGATCACGAACAGGGAGAACGCGATGGACAGGCCGCCGCCGGAACGCAGGCCCAGGCCTTCGCCACCGCCCACACCGAACATCGCGAGTACGAAGTTCACCAGAATCAGCGCAAGGACACCGAACATCGCGGCGACGATCATCCGGGTGAACTTGGGCGTCACGCGGATGGCGCCGGTCTTGTAGACCACGAGCATGCCGATGAACACACCGATCGAGGCCACCACGGCCTGGAAGATCATGCTCGGTCCACCGCTGGACACCAGGTTGGCGAACAGGAACGACGCCGCGCCGAGGAACAGACCCTCCAGCGCCGCGTAGGTCAGCACGATGGCCGGGTTGTCCTGCTTACGACCGAAGGTGGCGATGAGCACCATCACCAGACCGCCGAGGCCGCCGATCAGGGTGAACGGCATCATCAGGGCCGTGTTTCCGGCCACTAGGAAGTAGGACACGACCGCGACGGCCGACACGACGGCCAGCGTGATGCCGGTCTTGGTGACGACGTCATCGATGGTCAGCGGACGGGAAACGCCGGTCTGCGGCTGTTCCAGGTACTCCTGCGCGTAGGGCTGCGCATGCACCTGCTGTGCACCGAAGCCGCTGGCTCCGGTACCGAATTGTGCGTATCCGCCCTGCGTCTTGGGCAGGCTGCGGAATACCGGGTTGCTGGTTTCGCGCACCGTCGGGTCCTCTCTGATGAGATGTGTTCGAGTACGAACTAGTAGCTCAACGATCAATGTTCCGGGCGGGTTCCCGTGGAGGCGAAATGACTCCCAGGAAACTGACAGGTTTGATCTTGGGGCAAACCCTACCCGTAGCGCACCACAACTGGGGGACCGAACTAGATTGCATCTCGTGACAGAAAACGAGGACGTCCTAGTAAGTGTCCGCAACGGCGTCGGGATCCTCACGCTGAACCGGCCCAAGGCGATCAACTCGCTCAACGATGCGATGGTCGCGGGCATCTCCGAAGCGCTGCATGCGTGGGAGAACGACGATGCGGTTCACACAGTTCTGCTGACCGGCGCCGGCGAACGCGGCCTGTGCGCAGGCGGTGACGTGGTGGCGCTCTATCACAGCGCCCGTGAGGGCGGCGAGGCCGCGCGACAGTTCTGGTACGACGAATACCTGCTCAACGCCTATATCGGCCGTTACCCGAAGCCGTATGTGGCGGTGATGGACGGCATCGTCATGGGCGGTGGCGTCGGCGTCGCATCCCACGGCAACATCCGCGTCGCGACTGACACCACGAAGATGGCGATGCCCGAGGTCGGCATCGGCTTCATCCCTGATGTGGGCGGGACCTATCTGCTCTCGCGCGCCCCGGGCGCCCTCGGGCTGCACGCCGCGCTCACCGGGGCCCCGTTCTCCGGGGCCGACGCGATCGCCATGGGCTTCGCCGATCACTATGTGCCGCACGACCAGGTCGCCGAGTTCACCGCGGCCGTGGTCAGCGACGGCGTGGAGAAGGCCCTCGCGGCCTACGCCGTCGAACCGCCCGCCAGCCCGCTGGTCGAGCAGCGCGGCTGGATCGACGAGTGCTACGCCGGCGACACCGTGGCCGACATCCTCACCGCGCTGCGCGGCCACAGCGCAGGGCCGGCCGGCCACATTGGCGGCACCGCCGCCGAAGATGCCGCCAACCTCATCGAGACCCGCTCCCCCGTTTCCCTGGCCGTCACGCTGGAAGCGGTGCGCCGGGCCGCCAAGCTGGAGACACTGGAGGACGTGCTGCAGCAGGAGTACCGGACCTCGTGCGCGTCGGTGAAATCGCATGACTTCGTCGAGGGCATCCGCGCTCAGCTCGTCGACAAGGACCGCAACCCGCAATGGTCCCCCGCCTCGATCGCAGCGGTCACCACCGCCGACGTCGAAGCGTATTTCGTTCCGGCCGACCCCGATCTGATCTTCCAGGAGGACAACCAATGAGTGAGTTCGAGACGATCCTGGTGACCCGTACCGACCGGGTCGCCACCATCACGCTGAACCGGCCGAAGGCGCTCAACGCGCTCAACACCGAGGTGATGACCGAAGTGACCACGGCCGCAGCCGAACTCGACCGCGACCCCAGTGTCGGCGCCATCATCGTCACCGGCAACGAGAAGGCGTTCGCCGCCGGCGCGGACATCAAGGAGATGGCCGAGCTGTCGTTCGCCGACGTGTATTCGGCCGACTTCTTCGAGCTCTGGTCGAAGTTCGCAGCCACCCGCACCCCGACGATCGCCGCGGTCGCCGGTTACGCACTTGGCGGCGGCTGCGAGCTGGCGATGATGTGCGACATCCTGATCGCCGCTGATTCGGCGAAGTTCGGTCAGCCCGAGATCAAGCTGGGTGTGCTACCGGGCATGGGCGGCAGCCAGCGGCTGACGCGGGCGATCGGCAAGGCCAAGGCGATGGACCTGATCCTGACCGGCCGCACCATCGACGCCGTCGAGGCCGAGCGTGCCGGCCTGGTTTCCCGTCTGGTGCCGGCGGACTCGCTGATCGACGAGGCCCTGGCCGTGGCCGCGACCATCGCCGGGATGTCCCTGTCGGCCTCCCGGATGGCCAAGGAAGCGGTCAACCGCGCCTTCGAGGTGAGCCTGGCCGAGGGACTGCTCTACGAGCGCAGGCTGTTCCACTCGGCCTTCGCCACCGCAGACCAGAAGGAAGGCATGGCAGCGTTCTCGGAGAAGCGCGCCGCCAACTTCACCCATCGCTAAGGTCGACGGGTGACCGAGACCGCCGAACCCGAGGCCGACGCACCCGAAGTCCAGTCAGGTGAGGCAGACAAACCTGTCTGGTGGGCGCGTCATTACACGTTCTTCGGGACGGCGGTCGGTCTGGTCTTCGTCTGGTTCTCGCTGACTCCGTCGCTGCTGCCCCGTGGCCCGCTGTTCCAGGGTCTGGTCAGCGGCGCGGCCGGCGCCACCGGTTATGGGCTGGGCGTGTTCGGGGTGTGGCTGGTCCGCTACATGCGTTCGGCGGAAACCAGCCCGCGGGCACCGAAGTGGGCATGGTTGTCCCTGCTGACCGTCGGCATCGTCGGCCAGATCCTGATGATCGTCTACTTCCACGTCTGGCAGGACGAGATCCGCGACTTCATGGGGGTACCCCGGCTGACATTCTGGGATCACCCGCTGACCGCGGTGCTGTCGCTCGTGGTCCTGTTCGCGTTCGTCGAGATCGGGCAATTGATCCGTAAGCTGGTGCGGTTCCTGGACCTCAAGCTGGATCGCTTTCTGCCGCCGCGGGTTTCGGCCGTCGTGGTGGTGGCGTTGCTGGTGGCGTTGAGCATCGCCCTGCTGAACGGTGTCGTGGTCCGGGTGGCGATGGACACCATCAACCGGACGTTCGCGGCGGTCAACGACGAGAGCGATCCTGACTTCGCCGCCCCGATGTCGCCCCTGCGCTCAGGCGGCCCGCAGTCATTGGCCGATTGGGAGTCGCTCGGCCATCAGGGCCGGGTGTTCGTCTCGGCAGGCCCTACGGTGCAACAACTTTCGCGGTTCACCGGCAAGCCCGCGATCGAACCGATCCGCGCCTATGCGGGTCTGCATTCCGCTGACGGCATCAAGGCCACCGCGGCCCTGGCGGCCCGAGAGTTGCAGCGCACCGGCGGCCTGGACCGGGCGGTGGTCGCCGTGGCGACCACGACGGGCACCGGCTGGATCAACGAGGCCGAGGCCTCCGCCCTGGAGTACATGTACAACGGCAACACCGCGATCGTGTCGATGCAGTACTCGTTCCTGCCGAGTTGGTTGTCGTTCCTGGTCGACCAGGAGAACGCACGGCAGGCCGGGCAGGCGTTGTTCGAGGCGGTCGACGCCCTGGTTCGGGCGATGCCCGAGAACAAGCGCCCCAAGCTGGTGGTGTTCGGGGAGAGCCTGGGATCGTTCGGCGGTGAGGCACCGTTCCTGTCGCTGAACAATCTCGTCGCCCGGACCGACGGCGCGCTGTTCTCCGGCCCGACGTTCAAGAACACGATCTGGACGACGCTGACCCGCGACCGCGACGCCGGTTCGCCGGAGTGGTTGCCGATCTATGACAACGGCGAGAACGCCCGGTTCGTTGCGAAGGCCGAGAATCTGAACCGGCCCGACGCGCCGTGGGGTCACCCGCGCGCGGTGTACCTGCAACACGCGTCCGACCCGATCTCGTGGTGGACGCCCGACCTGCTGTTCGCCAAGCCGGACTGGCTGCGTGAGCCCCGTGGGTACGACGTGTCCCGCCGGATGGAATGGATTCCGGTGGTGACGTTCCTTCAGGTCTCGGCGGACATGGCAGTGGCCGTCGACGTTCCCGACGGCCACGGGCACGTATACGTCCAGAATGTGGCCGACGCCTGGGCGGCGATCCTGCAGCCGCCGGGGTGGACACCGGAGATGACCGCGAAACTGCGGCCCATGCTGAGCAGCAACGAGAACGCCTGAGCGCCAGGCGTTTACACCTGGCCGTCCGCGACCAACGCGTGATAGCCGCCGACGACGTCGGTCGAACGATGCAGTCCGAGGTCGACGAGCGCGGCCGCGGCCAGGCTTGACGTATAGCCCTCCGAGCACAGGATCACCCAGTAGACGTCGTCGTCGACGGCCTCCGGTATCCGCGCGTCACTGGTCGGGTCGCAGCGCCACTCGAGCACGTTGCGTTCGATGATCAGCGCCCCGGGTACCGACCCCTCGGCGGCACGCTGGGCGGCCGGACGGATGTCGACCAGGACGGCACCGGCGTCGAGCGCCTCGGGAAGGTCGGCAGCGGGCAGCCGGTGCAGCCGGGTACGGGCCTGCTCCAGCACGGTGTCGATACGGCTCATGGCATTCACTCCGGCGCGTCGGTGAGCTCGGTACGGTTGCGGCGCAACGTGTTCTGCGGCGTCACCTCGTAGTAGGACATCGCCGTCAGCGGCGGCGAGTAGGCGTGCACGCTCAGCGTCGGTCCGGAAATAGCCGCCGGTGCATGCACCACGTCATGCACCCACCCCAACGGGAACGCCGCCTGATCGCCGGCGGTGAGACGACGCCTCCGGAGCAGCTCACCATCCCAACGGGTTTCGCGCAGCGCACCGGACACCACGGTCAATGCCCCCAGCGAGCCACCGTGGTCGTGCATTTCGGTCGATTTGTCGGGCACCCAGCTGATCAGCCAGACCTCGACTTCGTCATCACCCGACAAGCGGGTGTACCAGCGGTCGTCCTTCGGCAGCCCGCGCAGCAACCGGTCGTAGCGGCCCGACAGCACATCGTCGGCAGCGCGGTCGGTGGTGTGCAGCAGGTCGGGCAATCGCAGCCGGGTGGGCGCCGAGACGGCAGGAACGGGCGCGAGCGTGGACAGCATCAGAGAAACTCCAAGAATGACGGCGGAACAGGGCAGACAGGCGCGCTAGCGAGCCCGACAACACTCCCGGAATCCGGTCCCTTCCGTCATGGCCGCCAGTGTTGCATAGATTGGCGGGATGCGCCGTTACACGTGGACCACCCGCTTGACCGCCGGAACCGTCGCAGCCGCCGGTCTGAGCCTGCTCATCGGATGCTCGACACAGGCCGACAAGGATCAGTCCGGGGAGTCGGCGGCACCGTCGTCGCAAGCCACCGCAACCACCGAGGCAGCGGCCCCGACGGTCAAGCCCGGCGAGATCGCGACGTCCCCCGGCGGGGTCACGACGGCGGTCGGCGCCGACGCCCAGTCCACCGAAGAGGAGTATTTCCAGGCCTGTCACGCCGCCAAGATCTGGATGGAGGGCAAGGGCGGGGACCTCAAGGCACAGATCGAGCCCTACCTGGCAAGCCTGCAGGCTCCGGGAGCCGCACCTGGTCCGGGCACCTACAACGTGGCGTGGCCCGAGCTGGAGCCGGGCCGTCAGGCCGCGGTGATCGTCGCGGCGCAGGCGGCGGCCGACGAGCTCTGCAGCTAGGCGCCGTCAGTTCGAATCACGCTGCGGTAAATCCCCCTGACTACCCTGGGCAGCCACCCAGGCGCGGCCGCGCTCGACGGCGGTGTCGAGCGCACCGAAGATCCGGTCGTCGGCCGGGACGATGCCGTCATCGCCCAGCAGGTCGTCGAGTCCCCCGCGCCGCAGCACCTCGGCGGTGCCGGGGTTGACCCCGGAGATGATGAGCTTGCCGTTGTTGGCCGTCAGCTGGCCGGCCCAGCGCCGCAAGGCTTTGATCGTCACCGACGACGGCACGTCGGGCAGCGCCCGCAGGCTGAGCACCACGACGGCATTGGTGGTGCCTTCGGCGCGCGGCCAGGTTTCGTCGATGCGGGCCACTTCGGCGAAGAGCCCGACCCCGGCGTAGTGCAGCACGGTGACGTCGTTGCTCGCGCACTGCTCGGGTACGGGTGCCTGCTGCCAGCCGCCGTCCGGGTCCGGAGTCAGTGCCATCAGTTGCACGGTCTCGGCCGCCTTGGCGCAGTAGAGCACCAGCGAGGTGATCACGCCGATCAGGATCGCGGTGTGCAGCGGCAGCTGGGTGGTGGCCGCGAACGTCACCAGCATCGCCACCGCCGACAACGGGGCGACCCGCAGCACCAGCTTGATGTCGGGCAGCCGGCCGACCACCAGTTCGGCGCCGATCACCAGGATCAACCCGCCGATCACCGGCATCGGGATGATCTCGGCGGCCGACCCCGCGACCAGCACCAGCACGGCCAGCCACAGCCCGGCGAAGATGCCGGCCCACCGGGTCTGGGCGCCCGCCGAGGTCGCCACCCCGGTCCGCGACAGTGAGCCGCCGGCAGGCAGCGCGCCGAACAGCCCGCCGGCCACATTGGCCGCGCCCTGGGCCAGGAAATCCCCGTTCATGTTGGTGCGGCTGCCATCCGGGTTCGGCACCGCCGCCGAGATTCCGGCGGCCTGGGCCAGCGCGACGAGTGCCACTGCCACGCCGCCGACGATCAGTTCGGGCATGGCAGCGAAGTTCGGAACGGTCACGGGCGGAAGCGCATTCGCGATCGATGCGATGTCGCCGACGGTTTCGACGTCGATGTGCGCGACGGCCACCACCGCGGTGACCACCACGAGCGCGAGCAACGTCGCGAAGGATTCGAGCGGCTTGATGAAGTGGAACACCGCCCATACCGCCACGGTGCCCAGCGCCACGCCTACCGCCGCGGGGTGCCACAGCCCGATGTGCGCGAGCGAGTCGATGAACTTTCCGATGGTGTTGCCGCTCTGCGGCTTGTACCCCGTCGAGTCGCCGAGTACGCCGGCGATGATCTGCAGGGCAATGCCGGTGGAGAAGCCTGTCATCACCGCGTTGGAGACGAAGTTCATGATCGAGCCGAACCGTAGGAGACCGAACAACAGCATCACGACACCGACCACGAGGGCCAGTGCGGCGACGTTGGCCGGGTCTGCCGGGTCGAGGCCGGCTTCCTTGAGCACACTGCGCGACGTCAGGGCGATCGCACTGGTCAACGTCGTCACCATCAGCACCGTGCGGGCGAACAGTGATCCGATGATGCCGGGCATGACACCGGCATAGATACCGGTGACCGGGTTGAAACCGCCGATGCTGGCGTAGGCCATGCCTTCCGGAATGGAGAACAGACCGGTTACCAGGCCCGCGATAACGTCACGAGGCTTGGGACGGCCCAGTTTTCGCGCGAATGTCGGCGCAGCCACGGGTCAACCCTGCCACGGATGCATTCCGCGTGGCGGCAGGTCTGGCCGAATCGGCGCTACGGGTAGAGCCCGCGCAGTTGTCCGGCCTGGGCAACACGTTCGACCGCCAAGCAGGTTGCGGCGGCTCGAAGTGGTAGGCGCAGTTTCTCGGCGTGGGCGCTGACGTGCTCCCATGCGGTCAGCATGCGTTCGGCCAGTCGGGCCTCGACTTCGTCGGCGCCCCACCAATAGGCCTGATTGGCTTGCACCCACTCGAAATACGACACGATGACGCCGCCGGCATTGGCGAGAATATCGGGAACCACCAGTGTTCCAGCCTCATCGAGTAGCCGATCGGCCTCGGGCGTCGTGGGCCCGTTGGCACCCTCGACGACGATCGACGCCTTGATCTGCGCTGCATTACCCGCGTGGATGACCCCTTCGACCGCAGCCGGAACCAACAGGTCGACGTCGGCGCCGAGCAGATCCTCGTTGGTGGTCGCGTCGGCGTCCGCAAAACCGATCACCGAACCGGTCGCGTCGACATGGCTGGCCAGCGAGGCGATGTCGAGGCCGGAATCTGCTCTGATGGCGCCGTACTGGTCGGATACGGCGACCACGCGCATGCCCGCATCCGCCAGAAAGCGTGCTGCGTGCCGGCCGACCTTCCCGAAGCCCTGCACCGCCGCGGTGGCATCGTCGGCGCGGATGCCTCGAGACCGCAGGGCGGCCAGCGCGACATGAACGACCCCGCGCGACGTCGCCGTGGCGCGGCCCAGAGAACCGCCGAGGCTCACCGGTTTTCCGGTGCTGACACCGAGAACAGTGTGCCCCTTCTGGACGGAATAGGTATCCATCATCCAGGCCATGGTCTGCTCGTCGGTGCCGACATCGGGTGCGGGGATGTCATGGTCCGGCCCGATCAGCGGACTGATCTCACTGGTGTAGCGACGGGTGACCCGCTCCAGTTCCGAGCGGCTGTACTGACGCGGATCGATGCGGATGCCGCCTTTCGCGCCGCCATAGGGCACGTCGAGCAGCGCACACTTCCACGTCATCCACATCGCCAGGGCACGGACTTCGTCGAGTGTCACGTCGGGGGAATAGCGCAATCCGCCTTTCGCCGGACCGCGAGAGACGTTGTGTTGCACCCGATGTCCGATGAGGAGCTCCATCTCACCGGAGTCCCGATGCAGCGGTACGGCCACGGTGAGCTCACGTCGCGGGTTGGCCAGCAGCTCGTACGTGCCGTCGTCGTAGCCGAGGATCGTGACAGCGTCGTGCAACTGAGCACGCGCGTCGCCGAACGGATTTCCCGGGGTGGCCAGCTGGGCGGGGTCGGCCGCAGTGTGTTCGATCGTGGTCACGCCTTCTCCTGTTGTCGGTTGACCTGATGCCAGAACGGTAGGCATCCGGGACCTGGCCCAGCAGTGCCGATCTGCACATCTTCGAAATGACTGACTATGCAACCATGCCAGCCCACGAATATGGCCACCCTGCCCGCTCAGCGGCACAGGACAGGCCGAAATATCCTCGTACTGATGTTAATTGGCATCGCCTGCGTACGGCGCAGCCAGAACTCGTCTCAAACCATGTTCTAAGACTTTCGGTAGCGGCGCCGCGGATCCGGGTCGAGGTGGTGACCATCCCCCTCAGGTGCTTCAGAATGGTCATATGCGTGTTGCTCTGGCCCTCGGCAGTGGTGGTGCCCGTGGCTACGCGCACATCGGAGTGATCAACGAGCTCTGCGATCGTGGTTACGAGGTCATCGGGGTGTCCGGATCATCGATGGGCGCGCTGGTCGGCGGCCTGCACGCGGCGGGAAAGCTCGACGATTTCTCCGACTGGGCACGGACTTTGACCCAGCGGGCGGTGTTGCGGCTGCTGGACCCGTCGATCACCGCGTCCGGCATCCTGCGTGCCGAGAAGATCCTCGACGCGGTCCGCGACATCCTCGGCGAGGCCACCATCGAGGATCTGCCGATCCCCTACACAGCGGTTGCCACCGATCTCATCGCGGGCAAGTCGGTGTGGCTGCAACGCGGCCCGGTGGATTCGGCGATCCGGGCATCGATCGCCATCCCCGGCGTGATCGCGCCGCACGTCCTCAACGGTCGTCTGCTCGGGGATGGCGGCATCCTCGACCCTCTTCCGATGGCGCCGATCGCCGCGGTCAACGCCGACCTGACGATCGCGGTCAGCCTGTCCGGTGGCGACCCGGGCACCGCCGCGGCCACCCCCGATGACCCGGAACGACGCCCCACCGCCGAGTGGCTCAACCGCATGATGCGCAGCACTTCAGCTGTGCTGGATACTGCCTCGGTGCGGTCGGTGTTGGACCGGCCGACCGCCCGCGCGGTGCTGAGCCGTTTCGGGGCCTCGCTTCCACCCGAGGACGGTGTTGAGTCCGATGAGGCGGCCGATGCTGTGGAACCTGTCGCCACCGAAGACACCAGCGCCCCTGCCGAAGCCGCCGATCCGGTCGAGGTTCCGCGTCTCGGCAGCTTCGAGGTGCTGAACCGTGCCGTCGACATCGCCCAGGCCGCGCTGGCCCGGCACACGTTGGCGGCCTATCCGCCCGACCTGCTCATCGAGGTGCCGCGCACGGTGTGCCGCAGCCTGGAGTTCCACCGCGCCGCAGAGGTCATCGATGTCGGCCGCGAGTTGACCGCGCGCGCACTCGACGGCTGATCAGCCCGCGAGGAACTTCGCGACCTCGGCCGCCAGACGCCGTCCCTGTGCCCGTCCGGCCTGTGCTGAGGGCACCCGGCAGGCGGGGTCGAGCGGGTTCTCCCCGAAGGCGGCCAGGGACTCGTCGTCGGCGAAGATCCCGAGCGACCGTCCGGCGAAGCCGTCAACCTCCTGCGCGGCGCCGGTCCCGAAGGGCGACGGTGTCGAGCGGCCCTGCGGCACCAGGGCCACCACGGTGTCGCAGTCGGCGGCCAGCACCATGTTGACCGCACTGCCGATGCCGCCGTCCATGAACCGGCGGCCGGCTATCGTCACGATCGGCCACACCGCGGGCACCGCGCAACTGGCCTCCACCGCGTCGACCAGCGACACTCCCGAGTCCCGGTCCAGCGTCACCAGTTCGCCGGTATCGATGTCGACGGCCGAGATCCGCAGCACCCGAGAGGGCCAGTCATGCGACGGGAGGCGCGCTTCGATGACCTTGCGCCGCACGGCCGGATCGACCGTCGCGGCGCTCAGTGCCACGGCACCGATCTGCTGCAGCTTCTGCGCCTTGGTGGTGTTGGGTGTCAGCACGGCCTTGACGAACAGGTCGGTGACGGTGTCGATGCTCACGCCGGGATCCAGTTCGGCCGATTCCGCGCCGATCTGGCGCTCGAACAGCTCCTCCAGAGGCAGCCCGCTGCTGATCTGCGCGGACACCGTCGAACCCGCCGACGTTCCGACCAGCACATCGGCGGCCAGCAATGCATCGGCTGTTTCGGGGGATTCGTCGGCGATGCCCTGCAGGATGCCGGTTTCCCAGGCGATGCCTGCGATACCGCCACCGGCGAGGACCAGTGCGCGTTTGGAAGTCACGACAGTCGAGTGTGCCAGGGCTCCTCGAGGGGCAGCTACGCGTGCTGCGACGCGGCCGCCTTCTCGGACAGGTCGTCGCGGTGCAGCACGTGACGCGGCGGGTCCGGAAATGCCGGCTGCCGGTCGATCCGCAGGTCCGCGTCGACATGAACCAACTCGCCGGGGGCGATGAGCTGCCAGTCCTCACCGTCCATCGGTTCGCTGGCGAACACCACCGATGGCTGGGAGGTCAGGTGCTCGGATTCGGCACGGATCCGAGCACTGCGCAGGCGGAGACGGCGCTGTGCCGGGTTTCTGCGGTCGAGCACGTACAGGTCGTGGGTATCGGGGTAGCGCAGGGCCCACATGTCGGTTGCCGTGCTGAGCAGGAGGTTGACGGCGTAGATCGGCACGTTGTCGGCCAGCCAGCCGATGGCCTCGACGACGCCCGCGCCGACGTCACCGTCGTTCGCCCGGACGGCTGCGGTGATGAGCGCGAAGACGCGTTCGGAGTCGGTCTGGCCTTTGACCAGGTCTGCGGCTCCCAGTTCTTTCAGCCGCTCATCGAGGGCCGGCAATCCTTCGACGACGCCGTTGTGCGCGAAGATCCGGCCATCCTGGAGGAAGGGATGGGTGTTCGCAACGTCGAGCGCCCCGGTCGACGCGTAACGGACGTGCGCGATGAACGTCGTAGCGGTGACATCGTGCGCCTCCGTGGCGAATTCGGAATCCTGCCAGGCCGCGACGGGCTCCTTGTGCAAGACTCCGACGCCGTCGGCCCCGAATACGCCCAGGCCGGTACCGTCGGGGTTGTGCCTGCTCTGCTCGGCAAGGTTGTCGGGCGCGTCCAGTAGCCAGAAGGTCGCCGGCACGAGCCGGCGCCCGGCGTGCAGACCGAACAATCGGCACATGCCCTCAGCCCACCCGATGAAGTGCCATGATTTCCGATAGTAGCCGGGTAGAAGAAGGGGACGCCATGACATCCGATCTTGGGCCGACCATGCGGGCCGAGCGCTTCTACGCTGACACCAAAAGAGTTGTGGTGGAGGATGTTCCGATCCCGGAACCGGGGCCGGGCGAGGTTCTGGTCAAGGTGGCGTTCTGCGGGATCTGCCATTCCGACCTGAGCCTGATCAACGGCACCTTCCCGGCGCAGGCCCCGGTGGTGACGCAGGGCCACGAGGCGTCGGGCACCATCGCCCGGCTCGGCCCCGGCGTCACCGGTTGGGCCGAGGGCGACCGCGTCATCGTGGCGGCGGGCCGGCCCTGCATGGAATGTCCGAACTGCGCTCGCGGCGACATCGCCAATTGCATGCGAATCCGGTTGATGGCCTTCGCTTATGACGGGGCATGGGCCGAATACACGTTGGCGCAGGCGGTCGGGCTGACGCGAGTTCCGGACAACGTGCCACTGGAGCAGGCCGCGATCCTCGCCGACGCGGTGTCGACGCCGTACGGCGCTGTGGTGCGCACCGGCAAGGTCGGGATCGGCGAGTCGGTCGGGGTGTGGGGACTGGGTGGTGTCGGTACGCACATCGCTCAGCTGGCGCGGTTGGTGGGCGCGGTGCCGGTGGTGGCCATCGATATCAAGCCCGAGGTGCTGGAGCGCGCGCTGGAGCTCGGCGCCGATTATGCGTTCGACGCCGCCGACGAGCGACTGGGCGAGAAGATCGCCGACGTCACCGGCGGCCGTGGTCTGGACGTGGCGTTCGACGCGGTGGGACTCAAGTCGACGTTCGAGCAGGCGCTGAGCCAACTGACCGTCGGCGGCCGACTGGTCGCGGTCGGGATGAGTGCCCAGGAGCCGACGATCGGTCCGACGTCGTTGTTCGGCCTTACTCAGAAGCAGGTGCTCGGCCACCTGGGCTATCAGAACGTCGACATCTCCACGTTGGCGACGCTGGTGTCGCTGGGCCGTCTGGACCTCTCCCGCTCGATCAGCGAGATCGTGTCGCTGGAGGATATTGCCCTCGGCATCGACAAGCTGGAGCGCCAGGAGGGCAATCCGATCCGGATCCTGGTGCGGCCCTGAGGGGCTACGCGCCGAATCTGAAGACATGTGCGAGTTTTCGCGAAAATCTCGCACACAAGCTCAGGTTCGGCGGGCCTTACCCGTGATAAGCGGCAGATCGGGGTAGGTGACGACGCCGGGCTCGGCCTCGCACACCGCGGGCACCGAGTTGACGCAGTGCGCGGCGGTCGCGACGACGCCGGACTCTGGGCCCTCCTCACCGGCCTCGGACTGGAAGCCCTTGATGATGACGGTGAAGTCCGGGTTGCCGCGGACCTCCATCTCGTAGCGCTGCCCAGCCGGCCCGAAATTCCATGCGGGGTCGAGGTTTTCCTCCCCCATCAGCCAGTTCACAGTGACCCGCACGACGGGTTCGCCGTCGACGAGAGCCTCCCAGTGGAACTTGCGGCCTGCCACCTGGCCGGGTTCGATCACGCCGATCGGCGAATCGATGGGCGCGGTGGCCACCGCGATCTCCTGGGTGGCGCGGATCCGTGGATCGATCTTGAACCCGATCTGGTCGACGACCATCTTGACGGCCTGGATGAAGCCGCCGTCGAGCATCTTCTGCATCGGCCCGCTCAGCGCGGTGTCGGGGGTACCGCCGAATCCCATGACATGACGCACCACGTCGGGCGCGTCATAGGTGCGCAGGTCGGAGAACTCTTCGGCACGAACGAAGTTCACCCCCGTCGCCATCGCCGAGAACACCAGCGGGAACTTCTCGCTGATCCCGCCGGGCGCGATGCCGGTGCCGTGCAGCGTGGCATTGCCTTCCAGTGCCGCGGCCCGCATCGGTGCGGCCTGCTTCTCGCTCGGGTACAGCCAGCCGACCGGGGTGATCACGTTCTTGCCCGAGCGCAGCAGCGCGGCCACCTCGTCGGGGTTCGGGATCAGCGGCGAGTAGATCACCGCGTCCGCGTCGAGTGCCAGGATCTCCTCGGTGCTGTTGGTCGCGGTGATCCCGATCGGCTCGGTGCCGATGAGCTCGCCGACATCCTTGCCGTTCTTGGCGTCCGAGTGCACCCAACAGCCGACCAGCTCCAGGTCAGGGTGTTCCAGCACGCCGTTGATCGCGGCCACGCCGACGCCACCGGTTGCCCACTGCACGACTTTGAGCGTCAAGACCCCTCCTCGGCGAAACTAGAACACGTTCTACTGGTCTACACCACCCTCGTCGTCAGCGGAAGTACGTCCCCGCCGCGCGGCGTACGAGACGGCGAGCACCACCAGGACCGCGGGGAGAAATGCCGGCACGGTCAGCAGCAGGGAATGGTCCGCGAGGTAGGTCATGCTCCGTGGACGAGACAGCCCGGCCAAACGTGACTGTCACATCCCGGCGGGCTGTGCCGTCTGATGGTGATGCAGATGAAATTCATTCAGATCGTCGTGGTCCTCGCGGCGTTGAGCATGCTGGTGACCGGGGTGTGGATGCGTATCGACCCAGCGTCGTTCGCCCAATGGGCGAACTGGCCCAACCACGTCCACTTCCTGCACGATGCCGGCGTCTTCCAGATCGGCATCGCGGTGACCATGCTGTTCGCGCTCTGGTGGCGCGACGTGATCGCCGTGGTGTTGACGGGATTCCTGGTGGCCAACACCCTGCACGCGGTCAATCATTTCTTGGACCGCGACGGCGGCAATCCGGCCAACTGGTGGCAGCTCGGGGTGTTCTCCGTGCTGGCCGGGGCAGCGCTGGTGGTGCGGCTGCGACAGCTCCAGTTGAAGACGGTTGACCCGGTTTCGCGATGAAGTATGTTCCGTTGCATGGCTAACAAAGTGTTCGTCGTCGGTGTGGGGATGACGAAGTTCGAGAAACCAGGTCGGCGCGAGGGTTGGGATTACCCCGACATGGCGCGCGAGTCGGGCACGAAGGCGCTCGAGGATGCCGGCATCTCCTACGACCAGGTTCAGCAGGGCTACGTCGGGTACTGCTCGGGTGATTCGACCTCGGGCCAGCGCGCGCTCTACGAGCTCGGCATGACCGGCATCCCGATCGTCAACGTCAACAACAACTGTTCCACCGGCTCGACTGCGCTTTACCTTGCCGCACAGGCGATTCGCGGCGGCCTGGCCGATTGCACCATGGCGCTGGGCTTCGAGAAGATGCAGCCCGGCTCGCTTCAGGCGGGTGCGCAGGACCGCGAGTCCCCGCTCGGCAAGCACGTCAAGGCGCTGGCCGAGATCGACGAGTTCGCCTTCCCCGTCGCACCGTGGATGTTCGGCGCCGCCGGCCGTGAGCACATGAAGAAGTACGGCACCACCGCCGAGCATTTCGCGAAGATCGGCTACAAGAACCACAAGCATTCGGTGAACAACCCGTATGCGCAGTTCCAGGACGAGTACACCCTCGACGACATCCTGGGCGCCAAGATGATCTCCGATCCGCTGACCAAGCTGCAGTGCTCCCCCACCTCCGACGGGTCGGGCGCGGCGATCGTGGCCAGCGAGGCGTTCGTCGACAAGCACGGCCTGGCCGGGCAGGCCGTCGAGATCGTCGGTCAGGCGATGACTACCGACTTCGCTTCGACCTTCGACGGCAGCGCCGCCAATATCATCGGCTACGACATGAATGTCCAAGCCGCACAGCAGGTTTACGCGCAGTCCGGTCTCGGTCCCGAGGACTTCCAGGTTATCGAGCTGCATGACTGCTTCTCCGCCAACGAGCTGCTGCTGTACGAGGCCCTGGGCCTGTGCGGTGAGGGTGAAGCCCCGCGGCTGATCGACAACAACGACACCACCTACGGCGGTCGCTGGGTGGTCAACCCCTCCGGTGGGCTGATCTCCAAGGGTCACCCGCTGGGCGCGACGGGCCTGGCCCAGTGCTCCGAGCTGACCTGGCAGTTGCGCGGTACCGCCGACAAGCGTCAGGTCGACGGAGTCAACGCGGCCCTGCAACACAACATCGGCCTCGGCGGCGCCGCCGTCGTGACGGCCTACCAACGCGCCGAGCGCTAGGGCTCCTCCCGCTCCCCCGCGAAACGGCATTCCAGCAGGTCCCTACTCGGACTTTTCCTGCTGGAATGCCGTTTCGGCACTCAGGGGGTGAACATCGCGTCGACCAAACGGCGCAACACCTGCCGGATCTCGCGGCGGGCCTTTTTCTGATCCTCGGCGGTGGCGATGGCCATGGCCGCCTCGTCGAGCGCACCGATCAGCACATGAGCCAGCGCCCGCACCGGCTGCTTGGCGAGCTGGCCTGCCTTGATCGCCTCGGCCAGCAGCTGCTCCGTCATCCCGAGGCTGTAGCGCTGCGCGACGTCGCGGAAGCCCGCCCAACCGAGCACACTCGGGGCGTCCAGCAAGACCAACTGCCGCACCTCGGGATCACCGGACACCTCCAGCCAGCCGTCGACTGCGGCCCGGATCGCGTCGGCCGGCGTCGTCGCACCCGATGCCGCCACCTCGGCCGCCAGACGGCCCATCACGTCCTGCTCCACCACCTCCACCACCGCGAGGAAAAGCGCTGCCTTGTCAGCGAATTGGTGATACATCGCCCCACGGGTAACGCCGGCGGCCGTGGCGATCTCCGGCGTGCCGACCTCGGCATACCCACGTTCGCCCCAC
Source organism: Mycobacterium shunyiense (assembly GCF_058270035.1). NCBI lineage: Bacteria > Bacillati > Actinomycetota > Actinomycetes > Mycobacteriales > Mycobacteriaceae > Mycobacterium > Mycobacterium shunyiense. The sequence goes on from NZ_JBZDPT010000044.1 coordinate 278,257, forward strand.
AGTCTCCTGGCGGCAGCGATCAGCGCCTCGCGGGTCGCCGCAGAACGCTCTTCCTGGGTACGTCTCTTGTTTTCCATACACCCTGTTGGTAAGTTACGGACACGCTGTTTGTAAATGTGTATCGAGCTGGGAGTCATCCATGTCGACCATTGAGATTAACGCCGGAACCATCCATTACGAGGAATTCGGACCAACCGACGGCAGGCCGGTCGTCTTCGTGCACGGCTACATGATGGGCGGTCAGCTGTGGCGGCAGGTCAGCGCCCGGCTGGCCTCGCAGGGCCTCCGCTGCATCGTCCCGACCTGGCCGCTGGGTGCCCACCCCGAGCCGCTGCGGCCCGGCGTCGACCGGAGCATCACAGGTGTGGCGAACATCGTCGCCGACACCCTGACCGCGCTGAATCTCGACGACGTCGTGCTGGTCGGCAATGACACGGGCGGCGTGGTCACGCAACTGGTCGCGGTGCATCATCCGGAGCGGATCGGCGCCCTCGTATTGACGAGTTGCGATGCGTTCGAACACTTTCCGCCGCCGATCCTCAAACCGCTCATCGCGGCGGCGAAATCCAAGGCACTGTTCCGGGTCGGCACCCAGGCCGTGCGGATCCCGGCCGTGCGCAAGCGGGCATACGCCGGGCTGGCGCACTCGAACATCGACGCGCTCACCCACGAGTGGGTGCGTACCGCGCTGTCGAATCCCGCGATCGCCGAGGATCTCCGGCAGTTCACGCTTTCGTTGCGCACCGAGGTCACCACGAAGGTGGCCGAGCGGCTGCCCGAATTCGACAAGCCGACACTCATCGCGTGGTCGGCCGACGACGTGTTCTTCGAACTCGGCGACGGTGAACGCCTCGCGAAGATCATCCCGGGGGCCCGCCTCGAGGTCATCGACGGCGCCCGCACCTTCTCGATGGTCGACCGACCGGACCGGCTGGCCGATCTGCTGTCGACCATCGCCGTGCGCGCCTAATGGGAACTGATCAGCGAGCCTACGACCGGTAGTGGTCTGATCGGGTGAAGCTGATTGCCGAGCCGCTGGTCGGTGAGCACTGTGTGCGC
>NZ_JBZDPT010000045.1:0-115250 GCF_058270035.1 Mycobacterium shunyiense
GCCACCACACCACCTATGACGAACACAAAGCCTGGGCACACCGTCACACCACCCGGGACACCGAGGCCGCTTGACAACTTGCGGTCCTGGGATGTCTAGCTGCGGGTTCGGATCCCAGCACGAATCGAAGAACACGAACAGCGGCTTGATGCCCTGACGCGCCGCGATCCCGACGAAATTCGCGAGCCTGCTTTGGAATCCGGCGCGATCCTGCGCCCACAGCAGATCGTGCAGGAACACCCTTACCGTGTTGAACCCGAGTAGGCGGCACGCCTGCAGCTCACTGTCGATGCGCCGCGCGTCATAGGTGCCGGCGCCGAACATCTCGATCTGGTTGATCGCGTTCGAGGTGATGAAGTTGGTGCCGACCAACCAGCCCTGCGCCTGATACCACGCGTTGGCTCGCTCCACCGGCCACTGACCGGGTGCGGCACTCGCCCGCGGGATCACCGAAAGCGGGGCCAGCACCTGAGGAAGAGCGGCCGCAGCTGCCATTACCAGCGGGATCTTGAGGGCCGTTCGACGGTGCACCTAGTGAACATAGTGGCGCTCAGCAAAGACCTCGGCCTCACGGATGACATTGCAACCATTGAGGTTTCAGATTGTTATCAACTCGGCACCGTCAGAGCCGGCCCACCGTGAAATCGGCGGCCTGACCGGGCATGCCATTGAGTACATATGCGGTGTGTGCGAAGTTGGGAACCCCGGCCGGCGTTCCGTCGCAGATCGTGTCGCCGGGCTCGCACAGCTCGATCGTCTTGTCCTTGTATCGCTGACCGATCACCATCGGCGGCGCGCCGATGTCGCGCATGAACTCGTCGGACGGTGTGCCCAGCAGCACCACCGATGCCACGTGGTCGGCAATCTCCGGCGCCATGGGCTCGGGGATGTACTGCTTGTACTCAGCCGGAATCCCGTCGGGAACGGTGGCGGCAGTGGTGTAGCCCGCTACGACGGCGCCCTGCGAGTAGCCGCCCAACACCACCTTCGTCTTGGGACAGTCCCTGGCCGTCGCCTTGACATGGTCGGACGCGTCGCGGATACCGTCGACGACGGTTCTGGCGAACTCGATCCGGTCACCGAAGTTTCCACTGGCCTGGTAGTTCACCGGATACACCTCGACCGAACGTTCCCCGGTGCGCGCACGCAGCGCATCGACGAAGGACTGTCCCGGGCCACCGACGCCGGGCGGCTCGTAGGTGCCGCGAGCGAACACCACCTCGACATCTGGACACGGCGGCTGCGCCGACGCGGCCGGCATGGGTGCGAACGGGGCGGTGCAGGCAGCGATCAGCGCCGCGCCCTGGAAATATCTGAAGACGTTCATTTCGACTCCACGCCTACCGGATCGTGACGAACGTTACGGTTCCCCATGCTGGCACATTCCAAACGCGGAGAACAGGGCCCGGGACTTATCCCAGCGGAACATCCAGGTAGGGCCGCGGGTCGGCCGCGCCGGGTCCGTCGAAATGCCACCACTCCCCCGAGTACACGTTCAGCCCGCCGGCTTTCATGGCCTCGCGCAGTCGCGCCCGATTGGCCTGGGCTGCAGGGCTCACCCCGTCGGTGGCGTACGCGAGGCTGCGCGGGGTGAAGTCGTCGAACCCGGTGCCCATGTCGACGAGCGACCCCCCTCGGGCGATCGTGACGTCGACCGAGCGACCGGCCTCGTGACTGCGGGCATAGGCGCTCGGGCGGGCCACCCAATTCGGGTTGGGCACCACCTCGAACATCCTGACCTGAACCTCGTGTGGCCGGTAGCAGTCCCAGAAGACCAGCTTGTCGGGCCGCAGGGCGGCCGCCGCCGCGGCAAGGCCGGGGGCCATCGACTCGTGCACGAGACAGGGAGCACCCGCTGGATAGAGCTGCCGGCCGACGAAGTTGTCACTGGTTGCGTACCGCAGGTCGATCACCGCGTCGGGCACGACCGAGCGCACGTCGACCAGCCCGGCTTCGGCAGCGGGCCGGGCGGACGCCGGTGGGGCCCAGAGGACACCGGCAAGCAGAACCAGGGCAGCGAATGCGATGCGCACGGACAAATTGCACCACATCCACTTAATTGCCTGCTCAAGCATCATTTCAGCCATCCCGTCAATTGCCTGGGAGGTGAGCGACCGCGGCGATAGGCTTTGCCCGTCTGCGCAGGAGGATCACATGAGCCTCGACGGGAACCAGACATCGATCGACGAGCTGCTCGATCGGGCTGTGCGTGCCTGCAATCGCGGCGACCGCGCTGCCGCGAACTCCCTGGCCGAGCAGGTCCTGGCGGTGGACCGCGGCAACGCGGACGCCGAAGATCTACTCGCCGCCTCCGACGGTCACGGGGAAATCCGACGCCTCACGTTGATGTTCATCGATCTCGTCGACTCGACGGTGCTGTCCACGCGCGTCGAACCCGAGACCTACCGCACGCTGGTCGGCCGGTATCGCCAGGACGCGATCCGCCTGGTCAACCACTATGAGGGCCACATCAGCTCGACCAAGGGCGACGGACTGCTGGCCGTGTTCGGCCACCCCAAGGCCCACGAGAACGATGTCAAACGAGCCGTCGCCGCAGGGTTGGAGATCACCCACGCGGTGGCCCGAATCAGCGAACAGGCAATCCGTAGATTCGGCGTCACCATCGACGTGCGGGTGGGCGTGCACCGTGGAGTCGTCTACCTCGACACCGCGCAAGACGACGTCTACGGTTTCGCCGCGAACCTGGCCGCCCGCATTTCCTCGCTGGCGGCACCGGGAACCGTCGCCGTGTCGGACGCGGTGGCGGCTCTGATCGGCGGCACGTTCGAACTCGCGGCCTGCCCGGCCGCACCGGTCAAAGGTGTCGACGAACCTGTGACCCATCATCGGGTGCTGTCCGACTATCCGACCGCGGTAGCGACCCGCACCGCTGCTCTGGTCGGACGGCACCGCGAGCGGGACTGGTTGGAGTCCGCCTGGCAGCAGGCCGAAGACGGCACGTTGAGGTGTGCCGGCGTGGCGTTCCGTGGCGAAGCGGGCATCGGTAAGACCCGGTTGGGCCGGGTCGCTGCGGATCTGGTCACGGGATCGGGCGGAACCGTCATCGAGCTGAGGGGCTCCCCGCTACACGTCGACGCCGGCCTGTATCCGGTGCGCCGCCTGCTGGAACGCCGTTGTGGCATCGACCGGCTCACCGAAGCCGCTGAGCGGATCCGTCTCCTGGAGTCTGAATTACGTTCGCACGCAATGGATCCCACGGCAGCTATTCCGTTTCTCGCGCCGGTGCTGGGCGTGGGACCAGAACACGGCTACCAACCCGCGATCGCCGAGGGCCGCACCCTGTATGAGCTCATCGGCGCGACCGTGCTCCGATACCTGCTGGCATGCCTGAACGGTGCTGCCGGCCTGGTCATCGCCGAGGACATGCACTGGTTCGACCCCTCCACCATGGATGTGGTCGACGCCTTGCTCACCGGGGCCGACGGGCGGCGGCTGATCGTGCTCACCGGACGCGAGGGCAAGTGGCTCAGGCCGGACTGGCCGGTCAAGCTCTTCGAGCTCACGGCGCTGAGCACCGACGAGTGCAACGAGCTGATCGAAGCGTTGGACCCGGCCGTGACGGATGCGCAGAAGGCCGCCGTGTGCAGTCGATGCGATGGGATCCCGTTCTACATCGAGCACGTCGTGGCCGGCCTGGATGCCGCAGCCAACGACGAGCAGGTACCGGAGGCGCTGTACGAACCGTTGTTCGCCCGACTTCACACCCGGCCAGATGTGGTGCCGGTGGTCGAGGCCGCAGCCGTCATCGGGCGAAGCGGTGACCTCGCGTTGCTCCGGTCCGTGGTGGGCTCCGACGTCGACACCGACACCGTGGTCGCCGCGCTGGCCGAGGCGCAGGTGTTCCAGATCGAGGACGAGCGTTGGCGATTCCGTCACGAGCTGCTGCGCGAGGTGGCCGGCGAGCTGGCGCCACCGACTCTGGAACGTGACCTGCACGCCCGGGTGGCACGCGAGCTGGTTGACCAGGCCGCGGGAGTGGAACCCGATTGGCGGCTGGTGGCGCGCCATTACGAGGGAGCGCAGCGTTTCCATGACGCCGTCTCCGCGTACCGGAAGGCGTGTGTGCAGGCCCGGCGACGCGCGTCCGCGTCGGAAGCCTGCGCATATCTGACACATGCACTTGAACTGCTGAACCGGTGCGCCGCCGGGCCGCAACGCGACGAGGTCGAGATCGCACTGCGCCTGGAGCGCGGATTTCTGATCGGGGCCGCGCACGGAAGCATGAGTGGCGATGCTCCCGCCGACTTCGAGCGCTGCCTGCAATTGACCGCCGACGGACGACATCAGGACGACATCTTCGCAACGCTGACCGCGCTGATCAGCTACTACGTCCCCCGGGCAGACCTGCGCCGGGCCCACGAACTCCTCGACTCCATGGCCGCAGGCATCACGACGCAGCGGCCATGGTTCCATCGGGCGATCGCCTCCTCGATGGGTTCCATCACCTGGCTGGAGGGCAGCTTCACGGTGGCCCGGGAACACCTGTTGACCGCGCTCGCCGACCCGTCTCCGTCGGATCCCCGCGAACTGGACGACACCTGGCGCGGCAACACGGATCCGATCTCGGGTGCCTACACCTACCTGGCTCTTTCCGATCTGATCTCCGGAGATCTGCCGGGAGCAAAGGCCGACCTGGCCGCCTCGGTCCACCGCTGTGAACAGCTGGGTTTCCCGCTGAACGCCTTCAACCGGGCACATACCTATTTCAAGGAGATCTGGGTGTGTCTGGAGGCCGGCCAACTCGATGAGGCGCTCTTGCTTTCCGGCGAAATGCGTCGCTGCACCGAGGATTCCGGCTTGGACCTGTGGCGCTTCGTCAGCGCCACCGAGTACGCCACCGTGAAGGCGGTGGCGGCGATGCGCGCCGGCGCCGATGCCGCCACGTTGGAGGCCAGCGCCGCGAAGATCGCCAGAGGCGTCGACGGATCACGACTCATGCACCTCAACGTCTATCTGACCTTTCACGATGCGGTCATCGGCCGATTGCTCATCGCGGCCGGTCAGCCGGACAAGGCACGCGAACGGCTGGAAATGTCACTGAGCCTCGCAGAGGAGACCGGAATGCACTTTCACGATGCGGAACTGATGCGGCTGCGAGCCCATACCGTGCCACCGGACCAGCGTCGGGCCGCTCTGGCCGATGCGTTGGACTTCGCGCGGCGTCAAGATGCGGTGTTGTTCGAATTACGGTGTCTGATCGACTCTTTCGAGTTGCTCGGGGACGGGGACCGCGAAGGTTTGACCTCCGCGGTGAACCGGCTACCCGGGAACGCCGGCTGGCCTGAACAGGCACGGGCCGAACGGTTCCTGTCATGACCAAGGTCGCGGTGCTGGGGGGCGGTGTTGGCGGGTTGACCGCGGCCCATGAACTGGCCGACCGCGGATTCGACGTGACCGTCTACGAGCGGCATACAGCGTTCGGCGGGAAGGCCCGGTCGATGCCGTTCCCCGGGACGGCCACCGGTGGGCGCAAGGATCTGCCGGGCGAACATGGATTCCGGTTCTTTCCAGGGTTTTATCGACATGTTCCGGACACGATGGTGCGAATCCCCCACAACAGTCAGACCGTCGCCGACCATCTGGTCACGGCCACGCAGATGATGCTGGCGCAGCACATGGGCGCCAACGAGATCATCGTGGCCACCCAGGTCTCGTCTGCACTCGACGATCTGTCGGCCACCATGAAGGCCATCTGGCAACTGGGCGTGGGACTGGGTATCCCGCCGCAGGAGATGACGGCGTTTGTGGAACGGCTGCTCACCCTGCTGGCCTCGTGCGACGAGCGTCGCTTTGGCCAGTGGGAGCAGACGAGTTGGTGGGACTTCATCGGCGCGGCCAACCGCTCGCCGCAGTTTCAGAAGTTTCTGGCCAACGGGATGACCCGCACGCTGGTGGCGGCGAAGGCCACCGAGATCTCGGCACGCACCGGCGGTTTGATCCTGTGCCAGTTGATGTTCGACCTGGTACGCCCGAACGGGAAGATGGACCGGGTGTTGGACGGGCCGACCAGTGACGTCTGGATCGATCCGTGGCTCACCCATCTCGCCGGCCTCGGGGTGAACCTGTGTGACGGCTACGAGGTCACCGGGATCGATTGTGACGGAAAACAGATCACCGGTGTGTCCATGTCCGTCGACGGCCACACCGAGCAGATCGTGGCCGACCATTACGTGGCGGCGATGCCCAAGGAGCGCCTTGAGCTGCTGCTGACGCCCGCGCTCTGCGCCGCCGAGCCGCGACTCACCGGCCTATCGAAGCTCAAGACCGACTGGATGAACGGCGCGATGTTCTACCTCGACGTCGACAAGCCCCTGGTCCACGGCCACGCCATCTTCATCGACTCCAAGTGGTCGTTGACCGCTATCTCCCAAGGGCAGTTCTGGCGCAATTTCAACTGGTCGAATCGCGGTGATGGCCGGGTGGAAGGCATTCTCTCCGTGGACATCTCGGCCTGGGATGTACCGGGGAGCACCCCGTACCAGGCCAACGTGTGCAGTCGGGACGAGATTCGTACCGAGGTGTGGAAGCAGATCACCGACCACATTGATGACGGCTCCCTGACCGAGGCCAACGTCATCGACTTCTTTCTCGATCCGGCGATCACGTTCGGCACCGGACCGAACCGGCCGAAGTCGAAGAACGACGAGCCCTTGCTGATCAACACCAAGGGCTCGTGGGCGGACCGCCCGGACGCCGTGACCGCCCTCCCCAACTTCTTCCTGGCGGCCGATTTCGTGCGCACCTACACCGACTTGGCGACGATGGAGGCCGCCAACGAGGCCGCGCGGCGCGCGGTCAACGGGATACTCGACGCCACCGGGTCGCCCGCGACCAGGTGCCCGGTGTGGCCGCTGCACGAGCCGCGGGCGTTGGAGCCGTTCCGCCGATGGGACAAGCTGCGCTGGCGACTGGGTCAGGGACCCGTCACACCGCCGATCAAGATCGACTTGGCCGGGATACCGGGGACTACCGGCGCCCTCGCACGCGGCCTGCTCGCGGTGCTGGGTGGCTCCGCCTGAGATTTCGCACGCTGGACTGCGCCGACATGTGCGGCTGCTCGGTGATGCCGGCAAGTGCGCACAGGTTGCCTGCGACGTCTTGGTTCTCACCTGTGGTGATGCTTCGCAGCAGGAGCGCGATCGGCGGCCATTTCGCCGGCGGCTCCAGATAGAAGGCGCCCAGGCCGGCCGCCCACGCGAGCTGGTGGACCCGTTTCTCGTGCGCAGCCTCCGGATAGACGGCCAGACTGGTCGCGAAGTTCCAAGCCCCCTCCCGGAACTTGGTCAGAGTGTCCTTGATGAACAGGTCTTCCTTGGGGATCGCCCAGCGCAGCCACCGCACCCCCGGCGACCGGCGTTGGACGATGTCGAGCATGTCCGGCGTCTGAAGGGACACCAGCTCGTTGACGTGTTCGAAATCGGCGTGGATGTCGGGCAGCCGGTTCGCGGCGAGGTCGACCACCGCGATTCCCAGGTCGAAGCAGATGTGGGCGTTCAGGCTGGCGACCATGTGCTGCAGCATCGACGCTTTGCGGTTGTGTTGGTTGAGGAACGCGATCTCCCACGGCAGGGTCAGCGCCTCCGGGTCGTGGGAGCGCGGATGGAAAAAGGCGTTCAACGCGTCGAAGTACCGCCTCGCGAACACGCAGTCGAGTTGCTCGATCCACTGCGCATCGGTGAACTCGCCGGCGCGGGCTGCGCGCTGGATGGCGATCGTGCCCCGTTTGTACAAGGCGGCGAAGTAGCCGATCGTGCTGTCCGCCCGGATCGACCAGTCGATGACGAGGTCCAGATTGCGCACCACGTCATCGAAGGTGGAAGCGTCTTTCAAGGGTTCCAGAACCAGAGTTTGTGTGGTCATCGTCATCCCACCTCCGTTGTCCGATCGAATACAGATTCGCGCGGTTCGGACACGGTGTCGTGAGTAGCCGCCTACCCTAGTTTCGAGCGGAAATGACACTCTCTTCTTCAGCCATGTCGCTTTCCGATGTACGATAATCGCACTCTTGATCCGGCCCCGGAGCCCTCCGGCGGCCTTTTACTTACGCGCAGAAGTAACCGACGGAATGGAGCGATCCTATGGCGTCAGCCGTACCGGAGACCGTCGCAACCCGCTATGCCGGCAGACGGGTCGAACGGGTGGAGGACACCCGCCTGCTCACCGGACGCGGCACGTACGTCGATGACATCACGCGCCCCGGCATGCTGCACGCCTGCTTCGTCCGCAGCCCCTACGCGCACGCAAAGTTCACCGCCATCGATGCCACCGCGGCCCTGGCCCTGCCCGGTGTGCACGCGGTGCTCACCGCCGCCGATCTGAATCCCGAGGTCAAAGAGGCCTGGCACGCCGTCGCGGGCAAGGACGTCCCGGACACCCCGAGGCCACCGCTGGCCGAGGGTGAGGTGAAGTTCGTCGGCGATCCGGTGGCCCTGGTCATCGCCGAAAGCCGCTACATCGCCGAGGACGCCGTGGATCTGGTCGACGTCGACTACGAACCGCTGCCCGCAATCGCCGACTTCCGCCAGGCGCTGACCTCCGACGTGTCCGTCCATGAGGCCTTCCCGGACAACAATGCCGGCGGCATGGCCGGCATGCCCCCGGACGAGGAGGTCTTCGGCGCCGCCGCACATGTGGTGAAGGAGCACATCTACCAGCAGATGCACGTGCCGGTGCCGATCGAATGCCGCGGCATGGTCACCGAATGGGCGCAGGCGACGGGCGAGCTGACCATCTGGGCCTCCACCCAGACCCCGCACGAGTTGCGGGCTTTCGCGGCCCGTCTGCTCGGCATCCCGGCCCAGCATGTGCGGGTCATCATGCGCGACACCGGCGGCGGGTTCGGCCAGAAGGTCGTCCCGATGCGCGAGGACATGTGCATCATGCTGGCCGCGCGCAAGGTACGCACCGCGCTCAAGTGGATCGAAGACCGCCGCGAGAACCTGATGTCGGCGGGTCAGTCCCGCCACGTCGACGGCGACGTGCGCATGGCGTTCGACGACGACGGCGCCATCCTGGCCGCCGACATCGACTTCGTCCAGGACGTCGGCTCCTACCCGACCCCGTACCCAGTGCTGACCACCGCGGCCATCGGCATGTTCTTCCCGGGCCCTTACCGGGTACCGAAAGCGAGCTTCAACTACAAGACGGTGTTCTCCAACACCGCCGGCCTGCACGCCTACCGCGGCCCGTGGCAGTACGAAACCCTCACCCGCGAAATACTTCTCGACATTGCCGCGCGCAAGATGGACATGGATCCGGTGGAGCTGCGGCGCAAGAACCTGCTCCGCCGCGACGAGATGCCGTATTTCAACCCCAACGGTATGCCGTATGACCACGTCGCCCCCATCGAGACGTTCGAGCAGGCGGTCAAGATCCTCGACCACGAAGGGTTCCGCAAGGAGCAGGCCGAGGCACTGGCCCAGGGCAGGTACCTCGGGCTGGGCTTCTCGGCCTACATCGAGCCCACCGGCGCGGCCACCGGGCACCTGGCCAGCGAGGGCTGCACCATCCGGATGGAGCCGACCGGCAAGATCAACGTCTACGTCAACGGCGGGTCCACCGGAAACAGCTTGGAAACCACCGTCATTCAGCTCACCGCCGACGCACTCGGCGCCGACATCGACGATGTCGCCACCATCCAGGGCGACACCGCGGTGACGCCGTACGGCGCGGGCACCCAGGGCAGCCGCAGCGCCCCGATGACGGCCGGGGCGGTCAACGAGGCCGGCACGATCCTGCGCAACCAGCTGGTGGCGATGGCCGCCGCCAGGCTGGAGGTCTCCGAATCCGAGATCGAGCTCGGCGGGTCGCGGGCCGTCGCGCGCAACGATCCCGAAAAGAGCGTGAGCTTCGCCGATCTGGCCTACCGCGCGCACTACGAGCCGCAGATGCTGCCGCCGGGCATGTCGGCGAACCTCGAGGCCACCGCCCGCTACACCGCGCCACCGACCGCCCCGATCCACTGGGCGAACGCCACCCACGCCTGCACCTGCGAGGTCGATGTCGTCACCGGCCACGTCACCCTGACCCGCTACATCGTCAGCGAGGACGTCGGCCCGATGATCAACCCCAACGTGGTCGAGGGCCAGATCGCCGGCGGCACCGTCCAGGGCATCGGCGGGGCACTGCTGGAGAAGTTGTCCTATGACGACGCCGGAAACCCGTTGTCCTCAACCTTTGTCGACTATCTGCTGCCCACCGCCACCGAGGTCCCGACGATCGAGTACGGCCACGTCGAGATCCCCGGCCCCGGCGTGGGCGGCTACAAGGGAGCAGGCGAGGGCGGTGCCATCGGCTCGACCCCCGCGGTGATCAACGCCGTCAACGACGCCTTGGCCCCGCTCGGCGTCACCTTGACCACCTTGCCTGCCACCCCGGCAGCCATCGTCGAAGCGATCGAGCAGGCACAGGAACTCGGCTCGCAGAAACCATCAGGAAGGGATCACTGATCGTGGAGCTCAACAACGAATTCCGGGTCGCGGTACCGGCGGCGAAAACCTGGGAGGTGCTGACCGACGTCGAACGCGTCGCCCCCTGCCTGCCCGGTGCCACCCTCCTGAGCGTCGACGGAGACGATTTCACGGGTGCGGTCAAGGTCAAGGTCGGTCCGATCACGGTGTCCTACAAGGGTGATGCCACCTTCCAGGAAAAAGACGCAGCAGCGCAGCGGGTGGTGCTCAAGGCCAACGGCAAGGAGACCCGCGGCAACGGCACCGCCTCGGCCATCGTGACCGCCCAACTGAAGGACGAGGGCGCCGACTCCACCCTCGTGGTGGTCACCACCGACCTGGCCATCTCCGGCAAGGCCGCCCAGTTCGGCCGCGGCGTGCTCGCCGATGTGGCAGGCAGCCTGATCGACCAGTTCGCGAAGAGCCTCGAAGCCGAACTACTCGGTGGGGCTACCCCCTCGGACGAGACCAGCTCTGCCGGAGCAACATCCGCGCAGGCACCACAGGAGGCCGCCCCGATCAATGCGCTCGCTCTGGCCAAGGTGATGGCGGTACCGATGGCCAAGCGCTTCGCTCCGGCCATCGGGGCGGTCGCGGCCGCAGGCGTGCTGGGGTTCCTGGTCGGCCGGGCCGGCCGCACCAAGCGCAAGAGCACCGGGCTGAGCACCGAAGATCTGCACGCAGCGCTGCTCCGGTTGGTGTCATGAAGCCCGCCCCGTTTGCCTATCACCGGCCCGCCACCGTCACCGAGGCAGTGGCCATGCTCGGTGAGTTCGGCGAGGACGCCAAGATCCTCGCCGGCGGCCAGAGCCTGGTACCCATGCTGGCCATGCGCCTGACGCACTTCGAGAACCTGATCGACATCTCGCGAGTGCCGGAACTCAACGACATCACACTGCACGGCAACGAGGTTCGGATCGGTGCGGCCACCCCGCACGCCATGGTCGGACTCGACGACGAGATCGCCGACTCGGTGCCGCTACTGACCCTGGCCACGCCGCACATCGGGCACTTCCAGATCCGCAGCCGCGGCACGCTCGGCGGCGCGATCGCGCATGCCGATCCCGCTGCCGAGTACGCGGCGGTCGCACTGGCACTCGACGCGACCATCGAGGCCACCTCGGCACGCGGCGTCCGCCAGATCCCAGCCGCGGAGTTCTTCACCGGCCTGTGGGAGACCGCACTGGCCACCGACGAGATCCTGACCGCGGTGCGCTTCCCGGTGGCGTCGGGTCGCAGTGGCTTCGGGATTGCCGAATTCGCCCGTCGCCATGGCGATTTCGCGATAGCCGGCGCGGTCGTCGGGTTCGATCTCGACGAGGACGACCGGATCACCCGCTGCGGCATCGGCCTGCTCGGACTCGGCTCCACACCGCTGCGGGCCGTCCCGGCCGAAACGGCCCTGATCGGCACCCCGATCGGTGGCATCAGTGCCGACGAGATCGGCCGGCTGGCGATGTCCGAGCTCACCGACATTCCTTCCGATCTGCAGGGCTCGGCGTCATACCGGGCCCGGGTCGGCGCGGCCATGGTGTCCAGAGCCTGGACCCAGGCAACCACCCACGCCGAGGAGGCCCTCAATGCATGAACTGCCGGTCGCGGTTTCGGTCAACGGGCGTGATTACCAGGGGGTGGTCGAGCCCCGGGTGACCCTCGCCGATTTCCTCCGCGACAACTGCGGCCTCACCGGCACCCACCTCGGCTGCGAGCACGGCGCCTGCGGTGCCTGCACGGTCCTGTTGGACGGCCAGGCGGTCCGATCGTGCCTGGTGTTCGCGGTACAGGTCGACGGCCAGGACGTGACGACGGTCGAGGGCATCGCCGGCCCGGACGGCGAGCTGTCCCCGGTGCAGTCCGCCCTCAAGGAGTGCCACGGCCTCCAGTGTGGCTTCTGCACGCCGGGATTCGTCACGTCGATCACCGCGCTCCTGCGCGACAACCCGGACCCCACCGATGAGGAGATCCGCGAGGGACTGTCGGGCAACTTCTGCCGGTGCACCGGCTACCAGGGGATCGTCAACGCCGTCCACCGGGTTTGCGGCCACGCCGAGGACAGCTCCGAGCTCAAGCCTCTAGGTCAGCAATAACTTTCGCGATACGCCGGGCCCTGGTCTCAGCGGCCTTGGCGCTCTGCACCGACGTGACGTGCGCCTTCTGCCTGCTGTAGGACAGGCGCTCCGCCCATCCGGAGCATTTCCGTCGGGAACCTCATGCCCCCTCCCGGTCCCCAAACTCACCGGTCAGCCGGTAAGAGTGGAGACATGAAGATCGGATTCATCGGGCTGGGCAACATGGGCTCGGCCATGGCCGCGAACCTCCTCACCGCCGGGCACAAGGTCACGGTGTACAACCGCTCCCCCGACAAGGTGACCGCGTTGGCTGCCCAGGGGGCATTGCCCGCGGCATCGGTGGCGGATGCGTGTCATGGCGACGTCGTCCTCACCATGCTTTCCAACGACACCGCGGTGGAGGCCGTCACGTTCGGGGACCGCGGCATCCTTGCCCACCTGCCCGGCGGCGCCATTCACGTCGCGTCGTCGACCGTCAGTGTCGCCCTGGCCGACCGTCTCACCGCGGCCCATGCCGATGCCGGGCAGGGTTTCGTCGCTGCACCGGTGTTCGGACGTCCGGAAGCCGCCGCAGCTGCCAAGTTGTACGTGGTGGCGGCGGGCGCCCCGGCCACCGTCGAGACGGTGTCGCCGATTTTCGATGCGATCGGGCAACGCACTTTTGTGCTGGGCGAGGAACCCCGTGCCGCGAACCTGGTGAAGATCAGCGGCAACTTCCTCATCGCCTCGGTGATCGAATCCCTCGGTGAGGCAATGGCACTGGTGGGCAAGGCCGGAGTGGACAAACAGCAGTACCTGGAGTTGCTGACATCGACGCTGTTCGACGCGCCGGTGTACCGCACCTATGGCGGGTTGCTGGCCCGCGAGGAGTTCAGCCCGGCCGGTTTCGCCGCCCCACTCGGACTCAAGGACGTCAAACTCGCACTGAGTGCGGGCGAGGAACTACAGGTGCCCCTGCCCGTCGCGAGCTTGTTGCGCGATCGCTTCCTGACCCTGCTGGCGACCGGCGGCGGCGAGCTGGACTGGTCCGCAGTGGGCGCGCTGAGCGCGTGGGAGGCCGGAGGAAAACCTCCGGCCTGACTCGCTACTCGGCGACGACCCCGCGCAGGCCGTCGGCGCCGTACAGCGGCTCCAGCATCGCCGAGATGTCGGGTCCGCGGCGCAGGCTGTGCCCACCGTCGACACCGATGGACTGACCGGTGATCCAGCCCGCGGCGTCGCTGAGCAGGAATGCCGCCAGGTTGGCGATGTCCTCGACCTCACCGAACCGCGGCATCGGCGTGCAGGCCTTGTAGTCCTCACTGGCGGCCGGCAGCTCGAAAACCGGGCCGACCATCTCGGTGCGGGTCAAACCGGGCCGGATGCTGTTGAACCGCACCGAGGACGGTCCGAGTTCGTCGGCGGCCAGCTTGATCAGATGGTCGAACGCCGCCTTGCTCACACCGTAAGCACCGAACCAGCGGTGGGTGTTGGTCGACGCGATCGACGAGATGCCGACGAACGACCCGCCACCGCCGCGGACCATTTCCCGACCCGCGTGCTTGATCAGGTACATCGTCCCGTTGACATTCAGATCGACGGTCTGGCGCCACAATTCGGAATCGATCTGGGTGATCGGACCGATGGTCAGCGACCCACCGGCACTGTGCACCACACCGTGCAGTCGGCCGTGCCAGGCAGTGGCGGCGTCGACCGCACGGCGGACCTCGTCCTCGTTGGTGACATCGGCGGGTTCGTAGCGCACCTCACCACCAGCGACTCCTGCGTTCAATTCGTCCGCAGCCGCACTCAGCTTGTCGGCATTGCGCCCGATCAACAGGGCGTTGCCACCGGCGGCGACGATGGCCGCCGCGGCACCCTTGCCGATTCCGCTGCCGCCTCCGGTGACCAGGTACGTGCGATCCTTCAACGACAGTTCCATTTGCGTCATCCTTATGGTGTATCTCGCCGGGCCGGTTTCGGGGCCCCCAAGGTCCGCCAGTCGGGAACATCGGGCGGCATTCCCACCGGCCAGCGGTTCTCGTTCACCGACGCCCAGTGCGCGTGCCCCAGTTCGTGAATGTGGAACGCATGACGCAGCGCCTCGGTGAAGCCCATCGCGTCGCTGGCCGCATTGACGGAGTCCTTGACCAACAGGGCCGCCATCGTCGGCCGCTCGGCGATGCGGCGGGCGAATTCCAGTGTCTTGTCTTCGAGTTCGTCGCGTGCGAAGACCTTGGACACCATGCCCAACCGGTACGCCTCATCGGCGTCGATCGAATCACCGGTCAGCAGTAGCTCTTTGGCCTTGCGGGCGCCGAACTCCCACGGGTGGGCGTAGTACTCGACGCCCGGCATCCCCATGCGAACCCCGACGACGTCGCTGAACTTGGCGTCGTCGGCGGCCACGATCAGGTCGCAGGCCCAGATCAGCATCAGTGCCGCCGAGATCGCGTTGCCCTGCACCTGGGCGATGGTGATCTTGCGCAGATCACGCCACCGCCGGGTGTTCTCGAAGTAGAAGTGCCACTCCTGCAGGTAGGTTCGCTCAGTGACGCCGGCGGCGGTGGCACCGTGGGACCGGAACGTCGGGTGCTGAGTCGGCCCGGGCGCGCGCTCGGCCAACGCCTCTTCGGAACCGAGGTCATGGCCGGCCGAGAAGTTCTTGCCACGCGCGGCCAGGATCACCACACGGACTGCATCGTCGGCCTCGGCCCGGCCGAATGCCTCGTCGAGTTGCACCAGCAGGGTCCGCGACTGGGCGTTCTGCGCATTCGGACGGTTCAGCCAGATCCTGGCGATGCGCCCGTCATCGAGTGTCTCGTATTCGACCTGAGGCGTTGCCTCATCGGGATCGGCCATATCGGACCACCTCTTAGTCAAGGTAAGTAAGTTACGAACTGCACATTACGTGTATCACGTAACCCGGCTCACACCGGGATCACAGCTACTGTTCAGCAGCTTCACAGCACGTGGTTCGGCATGACTGCACCACAATCGCAGTGACAGCCATTTCCCCTTGTAGAGCGTAAAATATCCAATGCAAGACGACTTCACGGATCACCGTGGTCGGATCACCGAGGCCGGGTAACCAGCAAACCTTTTCAGGCCCTGAAGAGAAAGCACGCCAATGGCTATCTTCCCGTCCGGCTTCCCGGCCGGCCCCCGCCGTTTCGTCGTCGCGGCCGGCATCGCCGCAGCCATCGCCGCGGCCCCTGCCCTGACGGTGCTGTCGATGCCCTCCCAGTCGCTGGCCTCGTGCCCCAACGGCGAAACCGAGGACACGTTCACCAACGTGTGCGTACCCGACATCGTGCCGAACTCCCCCGGCAACTTCAGCAGCGTCGCAGGCAACCCCAACCTGCCCGCCGTGAACATGCCCGGCGGGGGCGGTGCCATCCCGTGCACCGGCGCGAACTCGGGTGAGTGCATCGGCCTGGCCGAAGAGCAGCAGTCCGAGGGACCCCAGCCGGTTCCGCAGTCGACGGTCGGCAGCAGCCCGACCGTGCACGGTTCCATCGGCTGACACAGCACGGCTCCAGACACCGCACAGTAAACCCTCAGCAGTCCTAGACTGCTGAGGTGAAATCAGTTGTCGTGCCCGCCGTACTGTCCGGCGTCGGCTGTGCGCTGCTCCTGTGGCTCGGCGCGCCGGTCGCACAAGCAACCTGCACCTCCGGCGAGGAGGAGGACGTCTACACGACGACCTGCACCCCGTACCTGGTGCCGAATTCACCGTCCCCGTTCAGCGGCATCCCCGGCAATCCGGACATGCCTGCGGTGGACCTGCCCGGCGGAGGCGGCGCCATCCCGTGCACCGGCCACAACGCCGGCGAGTGCATCGGCCTGGCCGAGGAAGACGAGGCCGAGGGACCGCAACCCATTCCGCGCTCGACCATCAGCGCCAGCCCTTAGCACTTCCGAGGGTTGCCAGCTACCGCATAGAAGCAGTGCAGATTTTTCCCAGCTTCCTTAGAATCCCTGCAACGAACAATCGAATAACTAGAGAAAGCGTGACGATGGCGACCTTCCCGATCTCGATGCGACGTCTGATCTTTGCCGGCGGATTTGCAGTCGCTGCGGCCGCCGCCCCGGCGATCGCCGCGTTCTCCGTACCCGTGTCCGCCGGCCCGGCGATCGCCTGCCCGACGGGCGAAGAGGAAGACCTCTACACCAACATGTGCGTCCCGCACACCGTGCCGAACTCCCCCGGCAACTTCAGCAGCATCGCGGGCAACCCCAACCTGCCGGCCGTGAACGAGCCCGGTGGCGGCGGCTCCATCCCCTGCACCGGCGCCAACACCGGCGAATGCATCGGCCTGGCCGAAGAGCAGCAGTCCGAGGGACCCCAGCCGGTGCCGGAGTCGACCGTCGGCAGCAGCCCGACCGTGCACGGTTCCATCGGCTGATGGCATGCGGCGACCCGGGCTCTCCGGGTCGCCTACAGTTATGTCATGCCTGCGAAAACTGATACCGCCGACATCGACGACGTCGAACCCCTCGCCGACAGCACCGCCAGCCAGGCTCGCCGCGTCGTAGCGACCTACGCCACCGACGCCGACGAGTGCCGCATGTTCCTGTCGATGCTCGGCATTGGGCCCTCGAAGACCGAGGCGTAATGAGTCCGGAGGCCGGCCCGCCGGCCGCCTCCGGTAACTCCGACTTCGTCGTGGTCGCCAACCGGCTGCCCATCGACATGGAGCGGTTGCCGGATGGCAGCACGACCTGGAAGCGCAGTCCCGGCGGCCTTGTCACCGCGCTGGAGCCGCTGCTGCGTAAACGCCGCGGCGCGTGGATCGGCTGGGCGGGTGTCCCCGACAGCGGCGAGGAGCCGATCGTCGAGGAGGACCTGCAGCTCTACCCGGTGGAGCTGTCCGCGCAGGACGTCGCGGATTACTACGAGGGGTTCTCGAACGCCACCCTGTGGCCGCTCTACCACGACCTCATCGTCAAGCCCGTGTACCACCGCAAGTGGTGGGACAGCTACGTCGACGTGAACCGGCGTTTCGCCGAGGCCACGGCCCGGGCAGCGGCCCACGGCGCGACGGTCTGGATCCAGGATTATCAGCTGCAGCTCGTCCCCAAGATGCTGCGCATGCTGCGTCCCGACCTCACCATCGGCTTCTTCCTCCACATCCCGTTCCCGCCCGTCGAACTGTTCATGCAGATGCCGTGGCGCACCGAGATCGTCGAGGGCCTGCTCGGAGCCGACCTGGTCGGATTCCACCTGGCCGGGGGCGCACAGAACTTCCTGGTCCTGGCCCGCCGCCTGGTCGGCGCCAATACCTCACGCGCATCGATCGGGGTCCGCTCGCGCTTCGGTGAGGTCTCCTACGGGTTCCGCACGGTCAAGGTCGGCGCTTTCCCCATCTCGATAGATTCGGCTGATCTGGACGCCAAGGCCCGCAACCGATCGGTGCGCCAACGCGCCCGGCAGATTCGCGCTGAGCTCGGCAATCCGCGCAAGATCCTGCTCGGCGTCGACCGGCTCGACTACACCAAGGGCATCGACGTCCGGCTGCGAGCCTTCACCGAACTGCTCGAAGAGGACCGGATCAAACGCGACGACACCGTTCTGATCCAGCTGGCCACACCGAGCCGCGAGCGGGTCGAGAGCTATATCGCGATGCGCGAGGACATCGAGCGGCAGGTCGGCCACATCAACGGTGAATACGGTGAGGTGGGGCATCCGCTGGTGCACTACCTGCACCGGCCGGTGCCACGCGATGAGCTCATCGCGTTCTTCGTCGCAGCCGACGTCATGCTGGTCACCCCGCTACGCGACGGCATGAACCTGGTGGCCAAGGAGTACGTGGCGTGCCGCAGTGACCTCGGCGGCGCGTTGGTGCTGTCGGAGTTCACCGGGGCGGCGGCCGAGCTGCGTCAGGCCTACCTGACCAACCCGCACGATCTCGAAGGCGTCAAGGATGCCATCGAGGCGGCGCTGGAGCAGAGCCCCGAGGAGGGCAGGCGCCGGATGCGTGCGCTGCGCCGCCAGGTGCTGGCGCATGATGTGGACCGTTGGGCGCGCGCGTTTTTAGCCGCGCTCGGAAGCGCGAATTCAGCCTGAGCGCCGGCCGGCGCGCGAATTCCTTGAGCGCCGGCCCGCTTCGGGTCAGGTGACTAGATCGGGTTGATCGCGTTGATCAGCCAGTTCCCGCCGATCTTGCGGTAATCGACCTTCAGTCGGCTGCCGTCATAGAGCGGTTGGCGGGACTGGTCGGTCACGGTGCGGTTCATGTACACCATGACGGACCCCGAATCACGCTGCGCCGTCATGACACCGATGCCGACGACGCTGATCTGCACCACCAGCTGACGCTTGCGTGCCTCGGGGATCACCTTGGCGGTGGCGTCCTTCTCGAACTGCTGCCGGAAGTCCGGGGCGAGCAGCGGGTACGTCTCCATCAGGCTGCGCTCGACGGTCTGATAGTCGTAACCGAACACTTTCGGGATCTGTTCGGCGGCCAGCGCAGGGAGTTCGGTCCTGGCCGTCTCCTGACCCTGCTGCGCCACGCGGTTCCAGTACAGCGAGCCACCTACGGCGGCCAACCCGACGAAGGCCGTCGTCAACAGGCCGATCAGGAGGGCAGTGAGTTTAGAGCGCATCAGTTTCCGCCGTCGGGGTACTTGAGGTCGTATCCGGTCATGTGCCCGTTGTCGTCCTCGTGCACGATCACCCGCAGCCGGTACGGGCGAGTCGGCGAATTGACGCCGTCCACGTCGGTGACCGTGACACGCACCGCCACCAGTACCGAGGCATTCCGGGCGATCTCGTCGACCTTCTCCAGCGCCGCGCCGTTGATCACAGCCTCCGAGCTGGCGTTGGTGTCGCGGAACAACGCCTTGAGGTTGTCGGCGTTGTTGCCCTGGCTCATCATGTCGCGCAGGGGGCCGCTGGTGCCGTCGATGAAGCGGTTGACGCTTTCGTCGATCGTGTCCTGGGTGTAGCTGAACATGTTGATCACGGTCTGCTTGCCGGTGTCGACGAAGCTCTCGTCGCGGGCCTGCAGGGCATCGACCGCATGTTGCTGATCGCGCATGACATAGGCCAGCGCACCCAGCGCAGCGGTCCCCAGACCCAAAGTCAGTGCTGCCACCAGGGCCACCAGGGTGCGGTGGGCGCGCCGCCGGGGCGGCGCCTTGAGCGGTGTCGGCTGCGAGGCCCTGGCCGCCGCCTTGGTGGAAGGCTCCACCAAAGGCACGGTCTGGGTCACCTCGCCTGCCGTCCCGGCCCCGGTCGGGCCGGCCGCCCTTGACGCGCGCCTACGGACCGGCCTCGTATTCGAGGCGGTTTCTTCGATCATCAAGCCTGCCTTGGATCCAACATCAGGTCTACCCAGGTCTCCGCTGGCGCCAGTTTGTCGGCGCCGGCTGCGTACACGCCGGTGCCTCCGTCGGCGTCGGCGAAGACCCCACTGTGCTGATCGTAGGTGCCCGTCATCGGTGCGCTGGCCAGAGGTGGTGCCTCGGCCGGCAACGGCGCTTCCGGAGCCGGCGCCGGAGCCGGGGCTGCCGGAGCCCCGGGAGGCGTCCGGCCGTACGGCGGCACGATCTGGTCCGGCGGTGCGAAGTACGGCCACGGCGGAGGCGGTGTGCCCGGCTTGTTCGGCGGCACCGGCAGCGGGAACGGCGCGTGCGGCGCGGGGCCCGGGCCGGGTTCGACCCCGGGTGGCAACTGCACGACGGGCGGGCCCGGATCCGGATCCACCTGCGGCGGGATGTTCGGGAACTTGTTGGGCGGCAGGATGTTACGCCCGTCCTCGATCGGCGTGCCGTACGGAACCGGCGGGCCGCGCCACGGGTTGCTGCCCACCGGCACATAGCCCTTGGGATCGCGGCACAGCTGGATGGTGGGCGCCCGCTTTCCGGGGAACTCCATGCACGGGTAGTTGCGCGCACCACGCACCACCGCCGGGTCGTTCTGTGCGGTCTTGCAGTACAGATCGGACGGCAGCTCACGCAGCGTCTCGTCGGCCGGAGATCGGATCTGGGTCGGCGGGACGAACCCGGTCAAGCAGGGCGGCGCGTCCCCGAGGTCGATCTTGAAGTCCAGCTTGGCGCCCTCGTCGGCAGGTGCCCCGCCGGCGACCGTGCTCAGCGCCGCCATCAGTGCCGGGAAGATCACCAGCGCCTGCTCGAGGGACTTGCTGTAGATCACCCCGATGCGGCCGAAGTTCGCCAGGTTCGCCGCCAGCACCGGGAAGGTCGGCCGGATACCGCTGAATGCGGTGTTGGCCGCCTCGGTGGTGCCCGGAACGGTCTTGAGGGTGGCGCGCAGCTGCGGATCGGCCTTGTTCACCTCACCGGTGAACCGGGCCAGCCCGTCGGCCAGCGAGCGGATGTTGTCGCCGCTACGCATCTGGGCTTCCAGGAACGGCCCGGCCTGATCGATCAGCTGAGTGGTCTCGCCGTAGTTGGCGTTGGCCTCGTCGATCAGCAGACGTGAGGATTGGATCAACCGGGCGAGTTCGGGCCCCGACCCGTTGAACGCCTTGAACGTCTCACGCAGCAGATCCTGCAGCCGGCTGTTGCCGATACTGCTGACCAGTGTGTCGGCTTCGTGCAGCATCCCGGCGATGTCCTGGCCGACCCGGGTGTTGTCCTGCTCGATGGTGGCGCCGTTGCGCAGCTTGTTGGTCGACGGTGACTCCGGCGGGATCAGGTCGATGTACTGCTCGCCGACGGCCGAGACACTCTTGACCGTGGCGATGACGTTGTCGGGTATCGCCGTGTTGCTGTTGAGCTGCATCTTGGCGACCACGCCGTCGGGTGCCAGGCCTACGGAATCCACCCGGCCGACCGTGACGCCACGGTAGGTGACGTTGGCGTTCTGGTAGATCCCGCCACCGGCCAGGAAGTTGGCGTTGACGTGGTAGGTGCCGATACCCACCGCAGCGGGCAGGTGCAGATAGAACAGCGAGATGGCACCCACGGTGAGGATGGTGACGACCCCGAAGATCATCAGCTGCATACGGGTGAGCCGGTCGATCATCTACGGCTTCTCCTCGTGCTGGGTCGCAGTTCCGGCCGGGATCTTGAACGGATCGGCCGCCTGGCCGGACAAGTTGGCCATCGCCCCGGTCAGGAAGTCCGGCGGATTGATCACCTCGTTGAGGTGCTGCATGTTCGGGTCGAAGGCTCCGGTCGTGAAGATCGACTCACCGAACCGCCGCAGGGTCAGGTCGAAGGTGACGTAGACGTTCAGGTAGTCGCCTCGCACCGCCTGGCGCAGATACTTGTAGTGGAACGGGAAGGTCGGCAGGAACTCCAGGTCCTTGATGAAGTCGTCGGCGTTGTCGTTGAACGCCTTGATCACCGGATAGAGATCCTTGAGATCGGCCGCAAAATCGTCCTTGGTCTGCGACAGGATCCGCGAGCCGACCTGGGCGAAGCTGCGCAGCGCGGTGAACGCGTCGACGATGTTGGACCGGTTGTCGTTGAGCACCTTGAGCGCGCCGGGCAGGGTGTCGAGTGTGCGGCCCAGGCTGTCCTGGCTGCGGGCCAGGATCGACGCGAACCGGTTCAGCCCGTCCGCGGCCGCGATGATGTCGTTGGTCTGCCGGTCCAGTGACGCGGTCAGCTCGGCCAGCCGCGGGATGAGATCGGCGAAGGTTCCGGCCCGTCCGGCGACGGCCGCGTAGGCCTCATCGGTGATGTCTTGCAGCGCACCGAGATTGCCCTTGTTGACCACCATGCCCAGCGAGGAGAGCACTTCCTCGGTGGTCGGATAACGGTCGGTCTGGGACAGCGAGATGTTGGAACCCTGGGCCAGTCGCCCCTCGGCCGGTTGATCGACAGGTTCGGACAGCTCGATGTGCTGGGAGCCGAGTAGCGAGGTCTGGGCAACGCGCGCAACGGCATTCGCCGGGAGCTTCACGTCACCGTTCAGCGACAGTTGCAGCGCCGCATAGAAGGTGCCGTCCTGACGCTGGACCGCATCCACACCCGACACGCTGCCGACGGTGACGTCGTCGACCATCACCGGCGAGTTCTGCGGCAGGGTCGCCACGTCGGGCAACTGCACCGTGACGGTGTAGGAGCCGGACCCGTGCCCGGCGGTACCGGGCATGTTCAGCGAGTTGAGACCGCCGAACTGGCAGCCGGCCAGCAGCATGGCGCCACTGCCGATCGCCAGGGTGCGACTGCCGATGCGGGATGCCTTACCCCTCAATGCTTTACCCCTCATCATCCGCCGGCACCAGCCTCAGCGGGTGCGGGCGCGGCCACGGGTCCCGGCGCGGGCGCAGGTCCTGGCGCGGGCCCGACTCCGGTTCCAGGTGCCGGCGCGGGTGCATCCGGCGGCAGGATCAACGAGCTCAGCGTCGCGTCCGGCGGGATCTGCGGCGGCGTGACGCCGGGTGCGTTCTGCCACTGCAGGTAAGGCACCGGCGTCTCCGACTTCGCTTCGGTTTCGGGGGTGTCGTACTGGATCTGGCCCTTGTAGGCGGTGATGGTGTTGACCGGATGGAACAACACCGGTGGGTAGTTCATCGTGATGCGGCGCAGGACCGGACCCATTCGCTGCCGGCAGATCTCGGCGCGTTTGTAGTTGTCCGGGGTCGAGCCGGTGTCGAAGTTGCCACCGCACAGGAACTGCACCGGGTTGGCAAAGTTTGGCAGCGACAACAGACCACCGACGGTGCCCTGCGCCGGGTTGTAGATGTTGTAGAAGTTCGCCAGGCCGTTGGGCGTGACGTGGAGGATCTGCTCGATGTCGTCACTGTGGTCGGTGAGAATCTGGGTGAAGTCGGCCAGCTTGCCCACCTGGGCGATCAGCGCCTCGTTGTTCTCGTTCAGGAATCCGCGGACGTCGCCGAGTGCCTGATTGAGCGTGCCCAGTGTCTGGTCGAGCCCGCTGGAGCTGTCGGCCAGCACCTGCGACACCGACGCCACGTGATTGGTGAACTGCACGATCTGTTCGTTGCTGTTGGACAGCGCGTCGACCAGGATCTGCAGGTTCTTCACCGTGCCGAACAGATCGGTCCGCGAATCACCCAACCGGCCTGCGGTTTGGGACAACTCACGCAGCGCATTGCGGAACGAGTCGCCGTTGCCGTCGAACGTCGTCGCGGCCTGGTCGACGAACGCCGCGATCGGGCCCTGCACCGAGTTGGCCTGCGGTCCGAGTTGCGAACTGAGCTGGGTGAGTTGCTCCTTGACCTCGTCCCATTCGACGGGCACTCCGGTGCGGTCGAGTCCGATCGACGCGCCGTCGGCGATCACGTCGCCTTCCGTGTAGGCGGGGGTCAACTGAATGAACCTGGCCGACACCAGGTTTGGCGACAGGATCAGCGCCTTGGCATCGGCAGGCACCTTGACGCCGCGGTCCAGGGTCATTTCGATCTTGACATCCGAGGGCCGCGGTTCGATGGAGTCGATCGTGCCCACCGGCACGCCGACGATCCGCACCTCGTCGCCCGGGTACAACCCGACGGCATTGGTGAAGTACGCGGTGAGCTTGGGGCCGGTGCGCGACGGCCACACCTGGTAGACGCCGACGGCCAGGACCGCCAGCAGCACCACGGCCAGTGCGATACGCATCCACCGGTTGCGGCCGGATGCCGGGTTCTGTTGGGTCATGGCGATTTCGGCCTAACGATCACTCGCTCGGAAATGTAGCCGCGCAACATATCGGACAGGCTGTCGGGCAGTTTGCCCGGCTGGAAGTAGGTGTCCAGCAGTACCTCGGACATCGCTGCCGGCGGCAGGCCGTACAGGTTGATGTTGAAGCCGGGGCCGTTACCGACCACCTCGCCGAGCGCGGTGGCATATCCCGGCAACCGCTTGAGCGCCTCACCGATGTGCTCGCGCCGTTCCAGCAGGTTGTCCATCACCAGATTGAGCTTCTCCAGCGCCGGTTTGAATTCCTTGCGGTTGTCCGCGACGAATCCCGAAAGCTGGTGCGACACATCGTCGATGCCGGCGATCAGGTTACTCAGCGCCTGCCGGCGCTCATCGAGCGCGGCGAACAGCTGATTGCCGTCGTTCAGCAGCTGGTTGACCTGCCCGGCGCGGTTGGCCAGGAGATCCGACACCCGCTTGGCGTGGGTCAACAGCCCCTCCAGGGCCTCGTCCCGCTTGTTGATGGTGCGGGACAGATTCGTGACGCCGTCCAGGGCACCGCGCAACTGCGGGGTGGCGTCGCGCAACGTATCGGTCAGTGTCTGCAGCGCCTGCTCGAACTTCGGCTTGTCCAACTCGCTGACGTTCTGCCCGAGGTCCTGCAGCGCAGTGTTCAGCGTGTACGGAGTCGTGGTGCGTCCCAAGGGGATAACCGTCGACGTACCTACGCCCTTCGGGGTCACCGAAAGCGACTTCTGGCCGAGCACCGTATCGGTCTTGATCGCCACCAGCGACTGATCGCCGACTTTGATGTTGCGGTCCACGGTGAATTTGACCTTGGCCGAGTCGCCGGCCAGGGCGATGTCGGTGACCTTCCCGACCGTGATGCCCGAGATGTTGACGTCGTTGCCCGGAGAGATCCCACCGGCATCACTGAAGTAGGCCTCGAACTGCTTGCCCTGCGGGAAGAACGGCAGGCCGGTGTAACCGAATGACACCAGCACCAGGCATGCCACCACAAAGATGCCGAGGATCCCGGTGCGCACGGGATTCGACTCGCGCGAACTAGCCATTGGTCGGCGCACACCTCCCCTTGGATGGGTCCGGCGGACCGCCGAACGGAATCAGGATGTCGCTGCCTGCCGGTCCGTTGACCTTCAACCGAACCGAGCAGTAGAAGATGTTGAAGAACGAGCCATAGGCACCGAGAGCGTTGAGCCGCAGGTAGTTCTCGGCCAGCGGTTCGATGACCTTGTTGATGTCGCCCTTCCGCTCGTCCATGCGCTGCGCCAGCGGCCGGGCATTCTCGATGACCCCCTGCAGCGGGCGGCGGGACTTCTCCAGCATGTCGGTCAGATCGTTCTCGGCCGAGGCCAGGGGTGCGATCGCGCCGGCGATCGGATCGCGTCCCTCGGACAGACCGGTGATCAGCTTCTGCAACTCGTCGACGCTGGTGTCGAACTGCGAGCCCTTTTCGTCCACCGTGCTCAGCACGGTGTTGAGGTTGGTGATGACGTCGCCGATGAGCTGATCGCGGGCGGCCAGGTTCTGGGTGAAGGCGCTCGTGCTGGTCAGCATGTTCGCCAACGCGCCGCCCTGGCCCTGAAGCATCTCGATCACCGCGTTGGAGATCTCGTTGACCTTCGCGCCGTCCAGACCCTTGAGCACGGGCCGCAATCCGCCCAGCAGCGCGTCGAGGTCCAGGGCCGGCTGGGTGTTCTGCGCCGGGATCGTCCCGCCGGGCGCCAGCTTGCGCAGTTCCCCTGGGCCCGAGGTGATCTCCAGGAAACGATCACCGACGAGGTTCAGGTAGCGCACCTTGGCCTGGCTCGAGGTGTAGAGCTGGTACCGCTTGTTGACGTCGAACGCGACGTCGACGGTGTTGTCGTCGTTGAGCTTCACGTCGTGGACCTTGCCCACGGGAACGCCGGCGATGCGGACGTCCTGCCCGGCCTTCAGCCGCGACGCCTCGCTGAACGTGGCGTGGTAGCTGTTGGCCGAGGCGAAGCGGAACTCGCCGAAGACCACCACCAGCATGGCCGCCACCAACAGCATCGCCACAGTGAAGATGCCGACCTTGAGCATGGTCCGGTCAGTACCTGCGCCGGTCGCCATCAGAATCGGTCCCTTTCTGCGAAAGCACCGTTGAACAGGAACTGCAGGGTCGCCGGCGCGTCGAACTGCACCTCGGTGTTCGGCTGGAACGGCACGTACGCGTTGTCGGTGACCACGAACGGGGCGCGGTACCAGCTGCCGCCGAACTGCTTGGTGGGCACGTCGGGAAGTCCGCGGCAGTTCGGCCCGCCGGAGGCGTTCACCATCGGCAGGCTCTCCGGATAGGTGTACGCCGGGGACCCGGGCAGGAAGTTGGAGTTGACGTACAGGCCGGGCCGGATACCGCCGATGATCGGGGCGAACCGGTCGACACCGATGGACACACCGCGCAGGAGACAGCCGAATTCCGGCGAATAATCTCCGGCCACCTTCAGCGGTGCACGCAACCGCTGGATCGCCGCGATGTAGTCGTCGGCCGCGGGCTCCAGAGTGGCGGTGCCGTTGTTGGCCAGCCCGGTCGCCGACAGCAGCGTGGCGTTGAGGTTGGTCTTCTCATCCACGATGGTCTTGTTCAGCGCGGGCACGTTGTCGATGATCCGGGCCAGGTCGGGGCCGGCGTCGCCGTAGATGTTGGCGACCACCGCGGCCTTGGCGAAGTCCTCCTGCAGCGTCGGCAACTTCGGGTTCAGTTGCTGCAGGTAGGAATTCAAGCCCGACAAGGCCGCACCCGCATCGTCGCCGTGGCCCCGCAGGCCCTCACCGAGTGCTGACAGCGTGGCGTTCAGGCTGACCGGGTCGATCTTGTTGAGCACATCCGACAGCGTCTGGAACAGGGTGTTGACCTCCAGCTGCACGTCCTTGGCGGCCACCGTGCTGCCCGGCCGAAGCGAGCCTTCCGGCTTGTCCGGCGCGAGGAACTCCACCGACTTGGCGCCGAAGATCGTGTTGCCGGCGATCCGCACGGTGGCGTTGGACGGGATGTAGCGCATCTCGCCGCGCTTGATGGCAAGCGTCAGCTTCGCCTCGTGGCCGGCGTAGGCGATCTCGGAGACCTTGCCGATCTGGATGCCGCGGTACTTCACCTTGGCGTCGCGCTCCATCACCAGGCCTGCCCGCGGCGCAGTCAGGCTGACGGTGTCGGTCGGCGTGAATGCCGCTGTGTAGGACAGGTAGGTGAACACCACCGCGGCGGCCACGATCGCCGCCAGGATCGCCGCCGCGATCCTCACATGCCTGCGGTGCTTGGAGGTTGCGTCTGACATCGCCGCCTACCCGGAGAGATTGAAGTTGCCGGACGCGCCGTAGACGGCCAGGGAGATGAACAGGGTGATGGTGACGACCACGATCAGGGAGGTACGCACGGCCTGACCGACCGCGATACCCACGCCGACCGGCCCGCCGGAGGCGTTGTAGCCGTAATAGGTGTGCACCAGCATCACCGCGATGGCCATCACGATCGCCTGGAGGAAGGACCACAGCAGGTCGCTGGGTATCAGGAAGGTGTTGAAGTAGTGGTCGTACAGGCCGGCCGACTGCCCGTTGATGAACACGGTGGTGAACCGTGCTGCGAAGAACGCGGCGAGTACCGACAGCGAGTACAGCGGAACGATCGCGATCAGCCCGGCCAGCAACCGGGTGGAGACCAGATAGGACACCGCGTGGACCGCCATCGCTTCGACGGCGTCGATCTCCTCGGCCACCCGCATCGCGCCGAGCTGGGCGGTGGCGCCTGCGCCGATCGTGGCGGCCAGGGCGATGCCGGCGATCACGGGTGCCACGATGCGCACGTTGAGGAATGCCGAGAGGAAGCCGGTCAGGGCCTCGATGCCGATGTTGCCCAGCGACGAGTAGCCCTGAACCGCGATGACACCGCCCGAGGCCAGGGTGAGGAAGGCCGCGACACCGACGGTGCCACCGATCATCACCAACGCGCCTGCGCCCATGGTCATCTCGGCTACCAGGCGGATGGTCTCCTTGCGGTAGCGGTTGACCGCGTTGGGCAGGTACCGCATCGTCTCGCCGTAGAACAGTGCCTGCTCGCCGATGTTGTCGACGGTCTTGGGCACGCCCCGGAACAGCCGCCGGAAGCGGAGGGTGGCGTCATAACTCATCGGACAAGCACCCGAACCCCGATAGCCGTCATGATCACGTTGATCACGAACAGGCAGATGAAGGCGTAGACCACCGTTTCGTTCACTGCGTTACCGACACCCTTCGGGCCTCCTTTGACGGTCAACCCGCGGTAGCAGCCGACCAGGCCGGCCACCACGCCGAACAGCAGTGCCTTGATCTCGGCCAGCACGAGCTCGCCGAGCCCGGTCAGCACGGTCAATCCGTTGATGAAAGCTCCGGGGTTCACGCCCTGGAGAAATACCGAGAAGGCATAGCCGCCGGCGATGCCGATCGCACACACCAAACCGTTGAGCAGCAGCGCGACGAACATCGACGCGAGCACACGGGGCACCACCAGGCGCTGGATCGGATCGATGCCCAGCACCCGCATCGCGTCGATCTCCTCGCGAATGGTGCGGGCGCCGAGGTCGGCGCAGATCGCGGTGGCACCTGCACCGGCCACCACCAGCACCGTCACGACGGGGCCGAGCTGGGTGATGGTGCCGAAGGCGGTGCCGGCGCCGGACAGATCGGCCGCACCGATCTCGCGAAGAAGAATGTTGAGCGTGAACGCGACCAGAACCGTGAACGGGATGGCGACCAGCAGGGTCGGCACGAGCGAGACCCGGGCGATCATCCAGGTTTGATCCAGGAACTCTTTGAACTGGAACGGTCGACGGAACATCTTGGCGAAGGTGTCCAAGGACATCTCGACGAAGCCGCCCACGGCCCGGGCCGGAACCGCAAGCTGTTCGATCAACCTGGGCTCCGTTCTCGGGGTACTTCGGATGGGGAAATTTTGCGGAAACTCGCGTTAGCGAAAAATTGACGGCCACATGTCGTGGCTGCCCTCCCACCCCTTGGTCTTAGTGCGCTCTTAGTGAGCCGGATCATATTAACTAGAACATGTTCGCACTGTCAAAGAATTCAAAATATTAGCTTCAACAGCGGTTTTCCCAGCTCAGGACATGTTAGGCCGACTATCAACTGAAACACGTTTCAGTTGCGTTGAGCGACCTCCAACGAGACTGTCAGTCTCGTGAAGCCATCAGCTCGGTGGCTGAGAATCCACGCGTCCGGTCACGATCAGCAAAGTAGTCGTGCAGTGTCCCGCTGAGGTCTGCGGCGTTCCAGGCGTCGGAGTCTGCAGTGAAGTGCTTCTCGGCGGTGGGCGGCGCGACCAACGTGACAGTTGGACCATAGACGATGAACAGCTGAGCGTTCACAGCTTCGGAGGCCGGAGCGGCCAGGAAACGTACCAGCGTGACGACATGGTCGGTCGACAGCGGGTCGATCTGCCCTTCGGCCCCGTCGGGCGCGTCGCCGAAGACGCCTGCGGTCATGGCGGTGCGGGCCCGCGGCGCGATCGCGTTGGCCCGCACGCCGAAGCGTTCCAGGGCCCGGGCGGCCGACACGGTCAGGGCAGTGATGCCCGCCTTGGCGGCGCCGTAGTTGGGCTGGCCGACCGGGCCCGACAGCCCGGCCTCCGACGAGGTGTTGATGATCCGGCCGTAGACCGTCCCGTCCCCCGCCTTGGCCTTGTTGCGCCAGTAGACGGCGGCATTGCGGGTCAGCAGGAAGTGGCCGCGCAGGTGCACGGCGATGACCGCGTCCCACTCCTCGTCGCTCATGTTGAACAGGATCCGGTCGCGGGTGATGCCCGCGTTGTTGACGACGATGCCCAGGCCACCCAGCCCGTCGGCGGTCGCGACCAGCTCATCGGCGGTCGAGCGCGCACTGATGTCTCCGGCTACCGCGACGCCCTTGGCGCCGGCGGCAGCGATCTCGTCGAGGACGTCAGAGCCCTCCAGCGCGGCGGCCATGTCGTTGACCACCACGGTCGCCCCGGCCTTGGCCAGGCCGATGGCTTCGGCGCGGCCCAGGCCCGCTGCAGCGCCGGTGACCACGGCCACTTTTCCGGACAGATCGATCTGAGCGTCGTCGGTCATTTATGAATACCTCTAGTCTTTTCGGATCAGGGCTGCACGGGGGCATTCGGCGATGGACTGCTCGGCCAGATCCTCCTGGTCGGCAGGCACCGGATCGGACTTGACCACGGCATAGTCGTCGTCGTCAAGATCGAACAAATCGGGGGCAATACCCACGCAGACCGCATTACCTTCACAGCGGTCACGGTCAACTTCTACTCGCATGGCGACCTCCTCACGACGTGTGCGCACACGGGGCTGCGTGCGTGCAGCCACAGAATACGACCACACCTGACGGATACCGGTCAGGCACCGGCCTGGATCCTAAGACTAGAACGTGTTACAACCAGGTGAGAACGCAGGTCTATCAAGCAGTGAGGATGCAGCGCAATGCGGATCGGTTACACCCCCGAGCAGGAGGAGCTGCGCCGCGAGTTGCGCGCGTACTTCTCCAAGTTGATGACACCCGAACGGGTTGAGGCACTCAGCTCGTCCGAAGGCGAGATGGGACGCGGCAACATCTACCGCGAGACCGTCGCGCAGATGGGCAAGGACGGCTGGCTGACGCTGAACTGGCCCGAGGAGTACGGCGGCCAGGCGCGTACGCCCATGGAGTCGCTGATCTTCACCGACGAGGCCGCGATCGCCGGTGCGCCGGTGCCGTTCCTGACGATCAACAGCGTCGCGCCGACGATCATGCACTTCGGCACCGATGAGCAGAAGAAGTTCTTCCTGCCCAAGATCGCCGCGGGTGAGCTGCACTTCTCCATCGGCTACTCCGAGCCCGGCGCGGGCACCGACCTGGCGGCGCTGCGCACCACGGCCGTCCGCGACGGTGACGACTACGTGGTCAACGGCCAGAAGATGTGGACGTCGCTGATCGCCTACGCCGACTACGTCTGGCTCGCGGTGCGCACCAATCCCGAGGCCAAGAAGCACCGCGGCATCTCGATGCTGATCATGCCGACGACGGCCGAGGGCTTCTCCTGGACCCCGGTGCACACCATGTCGGGTGTGGATACCAGCGCCACCTACTACCAGGACGTGCGCATCCCGGTCACCAACCTGGTCGGCGAGGAGAACGCCGGCTGGAAGCTGGTGACCAATCAGCTCAATCATGAGCGGGTGGCTCTCGTTTCTTCGCAGCCGATCTACGTCGCGCTGGACGGGGTCCGCGAGTGGGCCCAGAACACCAAGGACGTGCACGGCAAGCGGGTCATCGACTCGGAGTGGGTGCAGCTCAACCTGGCCCGGGTGCACGCCAAGGCAGAGGTGCTCAAGCTGATCAACTGGGAGCTGGCCTCTGCCCAGGACGAGGCTCCTTCTCCGGCGGATGCGTCGGCGGCCAAGGTGTACGGCACCGAGCTGGCCACCGAGGCCTACCGCCTGCTGATGGAGGTGCTGGGCACGGCGGCCACGCTGCGCCCGGACAGCAAGGGCGCGCTCCTGCGTGGCCGCATCGAGCGGTTCCACCGGTCGGCGCTGATCCTGACCTTCGGCGGCGGCACCAACGAGATTCAGCGTGACATCATCGGCATGGTCGCTTTGGGCCTGCCCAGGGTCAACCGGTAAGGACGGCACACCAATGGATTTCAAGACGACCGAAGAGGCCACCGACCTGGGTGGCCTGGTGCGCACGATCACCGAATCGGTGTGCACACCCGAACGTCAGCGTGAGCTCGACGGGCTCGAGCAGCGGTTCGACGCCAATCTGTGGGCCAAGCTGGTCGAGGCCGATGTGCTGTCGGCGGCGGCTCCCGAATCGGTGGGCGGCGGTGGTCTCGGCGTGCTCGAGCAGACCGCCGTGCTGACGGCGCTCGGCCGCCAGCTGGCTGCCGTGCCCTACGTGGACTCGGTGGTACTGGGCGCGGGCGCGCTGGCCGCGTTCGGATCCGAGGAACTGCGCACCCAGTGGGCCGCGCCCGCGGTGTCCGGCAACAAGATCCTCACTGTCGCCCTGGACGGCGAAATGGGCCAGGGACCGGTACAGGCTCAAGCTGACGACGCGGGATACAAACTCACCGGTACCCGCACCCAGGTGCACTACGGGCCGATCGCCGACGCGTTCCTGGTTCCGGCCGAAACCGATTCCGGAGTCAGCGTTTTTCTGGTGTCCGGGGATGATCCCGGTGTGACGGTCAGCCTGCTCAGCACCACCGGCAAGGGCAGCGTGGCCCTGCTGGAGCTCGAGGGCACCACGGTGGACGCCGCGCGCGTCGTCGGCGGTGCCGAAGTCGCCGATTGGCTGACCACGCATGCGGCGTTGGCCCGCACCGCGTTCCAACTCGGCGTGCTGGAACGCGCGCTGGAGCTCACCTCCGAGTACGCCCGCGAGCGCGAGCAGTTCGACCGGCCGATCGGCAGCTTCCAAGCTGTCTCGTCACGGCTGGCCGACGGCTACATCGACGTGAAGGGCCTGCGCCTGACACTGACCCAGGCGGCGTGGCGGCTGTCCGAGGATCTGCCCGCCGACATCGATGTCGCCAGTGCGGCGTTCTGGGCTGCCGAGGCGGGCCACCGCGTCGCGCATACCGCGGTGCACGTGCACGGCGGTGTCGGTATCGACATGGACCACCCGGTGCACCGGTACTTCCTGGCCGCCAAGCAGACCGAGTTCAACCTCGGCGGGGCGACCGGGCAGTTGCTGCGCATCGGCCGCGAACTCGCGGACACGCCGGTCTAAGGATGGGGGGTCCAACCGCAGGCCCGACGGTCACCGAGCTGCTGGTCCCGCTGGCACAGGTCACTGACCGTGGCCTCTACCAAGAGGATTCGTTCGTCAGCTGGGCCGACCACATCGCCGCCGGTGCACAACTGGCCGCGGCGCTGCGGGCCCGGTTGGGCCCCTCCAAACCCCCGCATGTCGGGGCACTGCTCGGCAACACCACGTTTTTCTCCAGCCTGCTGGTGGCCGCGGGCCTGGACGGGCTGGTCCCCGTCGGGCTCAACCAGACCCGCCGCGGCGAGGCGCTGGCCCGCGACATCGCCAAGGCCGATTGTCAGCTCGTCCTGGCCGACAATCCGGACGCGGTCCCGCCCGGGGTGGATTTCATCGACGTCGAATCCGAAGACTGGGCAGCCGAACTCGCGTCGTATCGGGACACCCCGGTGACGTTCGCCGATCTGTCGGCCGACGACCTTTTCATGCTCATCTTCACCTCGGGAACCAGCGGGGATCCCAAGGCGGTACGGGTCACCCACGACAAGGTGGCGTTCCCGGGCCGGATGCTGGCCGACCGCTTCGAGCTTGGTCCGGCCGACACCGTGTACCTCTCGATGCCGCTGTTCCACTCCAACGCGATCATGGCGGGCTGGGCCGTCGCCGCCGCGGCCGGTGCGTCGATTGCGTTGCGGCGCAAGTTCTCCGCATCCGGTTTCATGCCGGACATCCGGCGCTTCGGTGCCACCTATGCCAACTACGTCGGCAAGCCGCTGTCCTACATCCTGGCCACCGAACCTGCGCCGGACGACGCGGACAATCCGTTGCGGATCCTCTACGGCAACGAGGGTGCGCCGCGGGACCTGAGCCGGTTCGCCGAGCGATTCGGCGTGACGGTGGTCGACGGGTTCGGTTCCAGCGAGGGCGGTGTCGCGATCGCCCGCACGCCCGACACCCCCGAAGGCGCCCTGGGCCCACTCACCGACCAGGTGGCGATCGTGGATGTGGACACGGGTGAACCGTGCCCGCCCGGGGTGGTCGGCGAGTTGGTAAACCCGACCGGCGCGGGTTGGTTCCGCGGCTACTACAACGATCCCGACGCCGAAGCGGACCGCATGGCCGGCGGCGTCTACCACACGGGCGATCTGGCCTACCTCGACGAGGACGGGTATGCGCACTTCGCCGGACGGCTCGGCGACTGGATGCGGGTGGACGGCGAGAACCTGGGAACCGCGCCGATCGAACGAATCCTGTTGCGCTACCCCGATGTCGCCGAGGTGGCGGTGTATCCGATCCCCGACCCCGATGTGGGTGATCAGGTGATGGCTGCGCTGGTGCTGACGGCAGGCACGCCGTTCGACCCGCAGAAGTTCAGCGCCTTCCTGGCCGAGCAGTCCGATCTGGGCCCCAAACAGTGGCCGTCGTATGTGCGGATCGGCGATGCGCTGCCACGCACCGAGACGTTCAAGGTGATCAAGCGGCAGTTGACGGCCGAGGGCACCGACTGCGCCGACCCGGTCTGGCCGATCTCCCGCTAGCCACGCACCACGCAGCGGGTGCCGCCGATGTACACCGTCGGCATGCATTTCTGGCAGTGCACACACAGTCCCGCGGTCGCCGAGCCCTCGGCAAACCTGTTGACCAGGGCTGGATCTCGCAGCAGTGCCCGACCCATCGCGACGAACTCGAATCCCTCGTCCACGGCCGCCTGCACGGTGGCCAGCTCGTTGACGCCGCCCAGCAGGATCAACGGCATGGTCAGTGCCGCGCGGAACTGCCGAGCCAGCGGCAGGAAGTACGCCTCTTCGAAGGGATAGGTCTTGAACAGCCTCGAGCCGAGTACCCGTAGACCCAGCCCCACCGCCTTCGGCTGGCAGGCGATGAACTCGTCGATCGGGACCTCGCCCCGGAAGTAGTACATCGGGTTCTGCAGCGAGCTGCCACCGGTCAGTTGCAGGGCGTCCAGATGACCGTCGGCCTGCAGCAATTTCGCCGTGGGCAGACTGTCGGTGAGCCAGAAGCCGCGGCGCACACCGTCATCCATGTTGAATTTCGCGGTCACCGCGACGGAATGGCCGACCTCGCCGCGGACCCGCTCGGCGACGCGGCGGGCCAGTTCTGCGCGTCCGGCGGTGCTGCCGCCGTAGATGTCGTGGCGTTTGTTGAGGCCGGGGCTGAAGAACGAGCTCAGCAGGTAGCCGTGACCCATGTGGATCTCGACGGCGTCGAACCCCGCCTCGACAGCGTTGCGCGCGGCCGTGCCGAATTGGTCGACCACGGTGTCGAGCTGTTCCGTTGTGGCCGCCTTCACCAGTCCCATTGCCGGCGCACTGATCCTGGTGCTCGGCGCGAGCGAGGGTGTGCGGTTGGACAGCGTGTTGGCGACCAAACCAGCGTGTCCGATCTGGGCGCAGACCAGTGCGCCCTCTCGGTGCACCGCGTCGGTCAGTCGCCCCAGCGCAGGCACCGCGTCGGTGTTGAGGATGACGGTGTCGCGATGCACCCGGCCACCCGGCGAGATCGCGCAGTAGGCAACCGTGGTCATCGCCGCGCCGCCGCGGGCCACCTCGGTGTGGAAGTCGATCAGGTCATCGGTGACCTGGCCACGCGGCATGACTCCCTCGAACGTCGCGGCCTTGATGAACCTGTTCTTGAGGGTCAACGGCCCCAGCTGCATCGGCGTGAACGGTTTCGATACCATTGGCATCGAAACAACGTAGCAGGCAAACGGGAGACGGATCATGCACATCGCAGTGAC
This sequence comes from Mycobacterium shunyiense, assembly GCF_058270035.1. Taxonomy (NCBI): domain Bacteria; kingdom Bacillati; phylum Actinomycetota; class Actinomycetes; order Mycobacteriales; family Mycobacteriaceae; genus Mycobacterium; species Mycobacterium shunyiense. Next base: position 35,595 of record NZ_JBZDPT010000045.1, read on the forward strand.
CGGAGGCACCGGCTATCTCGGGGCCCACACCGTTCGGGGCCTGCTGGCCGCCGGGCATCGGATCCGCCTACTGGTCGCACCGGGCTGCGGCGACGACGAGGTGATCGGACACCTAGCCGCCATGGGCGAAATGTCGGTGCTGGAGGGCGATATCCGCGACGGGGAAACCGTCGGGAAGCTGCTCTCGGGCTGCGACGCTCTGATCCACGCCGCAGGCATCGTCGGCACCGACCGCCGCCGCGAACAGCTGATGTGGGAGATCAACGCGCACGCGACCGAGGCCGTGCTGAACCGCGCCGTCGAGGCCGGGCTCGACCCCATCGTCTCGGTCAGCAGCTACAGCTCACTGTTCCCACCACCCAACGGGGTGATCTCCGCCGACACCCCACCCGCGCCGGGCCGCAGCCCCTACGCCCAGACCAAGGCCTATGCCGATCGGGTGGCCCGACGGTTGCAGGACGACGGCGCCCCGGTCGTGGTCACCTACCCGTCGAGCGTGGTGGGCCCGGCGTTCTTCACCGCCGCCGGGGTCACCGAGCGCGGCTGGGCACCGATCGCCAAGGCTGGTGTGGCACCGCGGATGACCGGTGGCATGCAGATGATCGACGTGCGCGACGTCGCGCTCGTCCACGAGCGGCTGATGGTGTCGGGGCTCGGCCCCAGACGCTATGTCTGCGGCGGTGTGATGGTGTCGTTCAACGAGATGATCGATGTGCTCGAGCAGGGCCGAGGACACAGGATCCGCCGGATTCCGGTGCCGGGCGGACTGTTCCGCGGTATCGGCTGGTTGTCCGATTTGGTCGGTGGGGTACTGCCGCTCGGTGACGGGATCAGCTACGAGGCAGCGACGCTGCTGACCGCTGCCACCCCGACCGACGACAAGAGCACGCTCACCGACCTCGATATCGAGGCCTGGCGTTCACCTCAGGCCGCCATGCTGGCGTCATTCGGCCGGTGACACCCCGAGGGCATGGCTGAGCAGGCGCACCAGGTGCTCCTGCAGTTCGGGCGAATCGTCGTCGGTCGCCACCGTGGTCGTGAACAACGCCGCCCCAGCCGCCATGGAAAGCACAGCCTTCGCGTCCGATTCGGTCCCGTATCCTCTGGCGGCGAACATCTCGATCGCAGGTCCGCTGAACCCGTCCCACAACGCCTTACGCAACGCGGCGTTCTCCCTCAGGGCCAGCAGCAGCCCCGGCACGGCCTCGCTCACGTCCGGGCGACTGAACAGCTGATGACTGCCACGCACCACCCAGTCGATCCAGCCCGCCAGGTCGGTGCCGGAAAACGGTGACATGTCGGGTGATTCGCCGAGGATCGCGTGCAGCACCAGCTCGGCCTTCGACGCCCAGCGCCGGTTCAGGCTGGACCTGCCCACCCCGGACCGTACCGCCACCAACCGGACGCTCAGGTCGTCCCAGCCCACTTCGACCAGCAACTCGCGGGTGACCGCGAGCACGCGCTCGTCGATCGACGTGTCGCGTGGTCGGCCGGTCATTCCCCGATTCAACCGCATGGCGGCACGGGTAGCGTCGGCGACGTGGGCTACCGCGAACATGATCCGCCGCCACGCCTGAGCGAACTCGTCGAATGCCGGTGGGTACGCACCGGCCCGGCAGAACCCGGCCGGATTCTGCCCGACGGCTGCATGGACCTGATCCAGATGGACGACACGATCATCGTCGCCGGCCCCGACACCACGGCGTTCATCACTGCAGGCAGTCGGGATCCGGTGCAGGGATTGCGGTTTCGTCCCGGAGTCCTGCCGCGGCTACTGGGCGTCCCAGCCGACGAGCTGCGCAATACGCGGGTCGAACTACGCGAACTCTGCCGGATCGACGAGGGCCGTTCACTCTACGAGCTCACCGAAGCGCTGGCATCGCACCGGCCCCGCACCGAGACCACGCCGTGGCCCTTACCGATGCTTCGTGACGTCACGCGCCGGCTGGCAGCCGGCGAATCGGTCACTGCGACAGCGCGGTACGCCGGATGGTCGAGCCGAACGCTGCAGCGGCAGTGCGTCGCGGTCTACGGATACGGGCCGGCGACGGTGCGCCGCGTCCTCCGGTTCCGTCGCGCGGTCGGGCTGCTCGGCACCGGCGCGAGCTCAAGCGCGGTCGCCGTGCGGGCAGGCTATTCCGACCAGCCCCACCTGTACCGCGAGGTCCGCGCGCTGGCGGGCGTCGGATTGCACCAACTACGTCAGTCATCCAGTGCGGCGAACAGGTCCACCGAGGTCCCGTCGGGGTCTTCGACGGTCGCGTAGCGCTGCCCCCACGGCGCGTCGAACGGCTCGAGCGTTCCGAGGTACCCCGCGCCGGTGAGCCGCGCATAGAGCGCGTCGACGTCGGCGGGTGCATCAACCCCGAAAGCCAGGGCCACCCGTCCGGGCGCGGTTGGAGGTGCCCAGCCGGGGTGCATCCCGGCGATCACCTCCTCGGTGTCGAAGGCGAGCCGGTTTCCGCCGGGCAATGCCACCTCGACGTGCGGCCCGTCCGGTTCGGGAACCGCCAGGCCCAGCAGCCGGTAGAAATCCAGGGCTCGTGGCAGGTCTCTCGTGACGATCTCGATGACCGCCGAGTTCAGGTTCAACGCCATACCTGCAGGTTAGGACGCTGGACCGCCCGCAGTCGTGAACAGATCGGACAAGGTGGGCCTTTGTCGGACTGCCGGTACCGAGTAGGTTGAGCCTGACTGTTAGTTACTTGCCAGTAGGGAGTCCCCGATGCCTGCTCCGTCCGCCGCCGACTTCGCCCGCCTGCGCGCGCTCGTCGCCATCGACGACGTCGGAGCCCGGCAGTCCAAGCCGATCGACGAGGTCTTCACCGGCAAGGAACTGACCACCATCCCGGTCGGCACCGCCGACGATGTCACCGCCGCCTTCGCCAAAGCCCGGGCCGCACAGGCCCAGTGGGCCAAGCGTCCGGTCAAGGAACGCGCCGCCATCATCAAGCGCTTCGGCGCGCTGCTCGCCGAGAATCGTGACTTCCTGATGGACGTGGCTCAGGCCGAGACCGGTAAGGCCCGCTCGGCCGCGCAGGAAGAGATCGTCGACATGATCCTGAACGCGGGCTACTACGCCCGCGAGGCGTCCCGGTTGCTCTCGACCAAGCGGGTCCAGGGTCTGCTGCCCGGGTTCGTCAAGACCGTGGTCAACCACCACCCCAAGGGTGTCATCGGCGTCATCTCGCCGTGGAACTACCCGATGACCCTGTCGATCTCGGATTCCATCCCGGCCCTGCTGGCCGGCAATGCGGTGGTGGTCAAGCCCGACAGCCAGACCCCGTACTGCACGCTGGCCAATGCCGAGCTGCTGTATCAGGCCGGCTTGCCGCGTGATCTGTTCGCCGTGGTGCCGGGGCCGGGTTCGGTGGTCGGCACCGCGATCGTCGAGAACTGCGACTACATGATGTTCACCGGTTCGACGGCCACCGGGCGGGCGCTGGCAGAGCAGTGCGGCCGCCGGCTGATCGGCTTCTCTGCCGAGCTCGGCGGCAAGAACCCGATGATCGTCACCAAGGGCGCCAACCTCAAGGTCGCCGCCAAGGCCGCCACCCGCGCCTGTTTCTCCAATGCCGGTCAGCTGTGCATCTCGATCGAACGGATCTACGTCGAGAAGGACGTCGCCGACGAGTTCACCGCCAAGTTCGCCGAGCAGGTGCGCAACATGAACCTCTCGGCGGCCTACGACTTCACCGCCGACATGGGCAGTCTGATCTCCGAAGACCAGATCAAGACCGTGTCCGGCCATGTCGACGACGCAAAAGCCAAGGGCGCCAAGGTGGTTGCCGGCGGCCACGCGCGCCCCGACATCGGCCCGCTGTTCTTCGAGCCGACCGTGCTGACCGGCGTCACCGACGAGATGGAATGCGCGCGCAACGAGACATTCGGCCCGCTGGTGTCGATCTACCCGGTCGATTCGGTCGACGAGGCCGTCGAGAAGGCCAACGACACCGAGTACGGCCTGAACGCCAGCGTCTGGGCTGGATCGAAGTCCGAGGGCGAGGCGATCGCGGCCCGGGTCAATTCCGGCACGGTCAACGTCGACGAGGGCTACGCCCTGGCGTTCGGCAGCACCGCGGCCCCCATGGGTGGCATGAAGGCCTCCGGCGTCGGGCGCCGCCACGGCGCCGACGGGATCCTCAAGTACACCGAGTCTCAGACCGTCTCCACGGCCCGGGTGATCAATCTCGATCCGCCGCTGGGGATCTCGCAGACCGTCTGGCAGAAGGCGCTCACCCCGATGATCAGGGCACTGCAGAAGCTGCCCGGCCGCTAGAACTCCTCATTCGGGACGCCGCGCGACGACCGCGAAGTTCAGCGGAATCCGCGGCGCCCCGGGCGGTAGCGCCCAGCCCTGAGGGCAAGGCACGAGAGCCGGGAAAGCCTGCCAGTCCATGTAAGGCAGTTCGGCCAGGGCCTCGATGACGAGCCCGGCTTGCAGCAACGACGTCACGACTTCGGACAGATCGTGGCGCCATTCGTGGTTGCGCACATGTTGGATCTGCCCTGCCGAGTCTTCGGTGTACGTCCCGTCGTCGTCGTAGGTTCGGGCTCCCCCACCACTGAGGTAGTCGTCGGTGATGTCCCACGGCTCATAGTCCAGGGCGCTCAGGATCGGATGGTCGTCGCGGATCATGAACACCCCGCCCGGCTCGAGCAGGTCATGGATCGACCGCGCCCAGTTGACCAGCTCGGGCAACCACACGATGGTTCCGGTACTGGTCACCACGATCTCGAAGCGGCGCTGGATCAACGTCGACGCGAAGCGCGCATCGCCCTCGACCCAGGTGACGTCACGACCATCGGCCTCGGCGATCCGGGCCGCGTGCCGCAGCGAATTCGGCGAAAGGTCGACGCCGTGCACGTCGCGGGCACCCAGACGCGCCCAGGAGATGGTGTCGGTGCCGATGTGGCACTGCAAGTGCAGCAGTGACCGGTCTTTGACGCCCATTTCCGGCAGGTGCGGCGCGAGCACCTCGAGGTCGTTCCGCACCACCCAGGAAATGTCGGTGGGATCGGCGAGAAACCCTGCCACGTCATACATCTCGGACCGGACATGCACATCGGCCCGGTCGTCCCAGTTGGCCCGGTTCGCCGCCAGGGCGTCCGCTACGTTCACCAGCTCGACCATACCCATCCCAACGACATCGAGCCTGCGTGCAGATCGCGAAGTCGTGAGTGGTCGCGATCTGGACGCAGGCTCGGTGCGCTGAGCGCAGACTCAGCTTCCGGCGATACCGTCCAGGCGCTTGGTCGCCGCCTCGAAACCGCTGACCAGCTCGGCGATGATGTCGGCGGCCGGCCGGATCTCGTTCATCCGGCCCACGATCTGGCCCACCGGCATCGCGACCGCAGTCGGGTCATCGGACAGGCTCATCCGCTGATGCGCCTCGCCGACCAGGATGTTCTGCAGCGGCATCGGCAGCGGATCGGGGGCGTCCGGTGCGTCCCAGGCGTCGGTCCAGCGGCTCTTCAGGATCCGGGCAGGCTTGCCGGAGTAGATCTTTCGGCGCACGGTATCGGCGGACGTGGCCTTCAGCAACGCCTCCTGGATCACCGAGGCACCCGACTCACGCCGCACACCCAGGTCGTATTCGGCCGCGGTGAGGAACGCCGAGCCCATCCACACACCCTGAGCACCCAGCGCCAGCGCCGCGGCCAATTGCCGGCCACTGCCGATCCCGCCGGCCGCGAGCACAGCGGCCTTGCCGTCGACCGCGTCGACGATTTCCGGCCACAACACCACCGAACCGATCTCACCGGTGTGCCCGCCGGCCTCCTGGCCCTGGGCGATCACAATGTCCACTCCGTTGGCGACGTGGCTGAGCGCATGCTTCGCACTGCCGGCCAGCGCGGCCACCGGGACACCTGCCTCGTGGACCTGCTCGATGACATCGTTGGGCGGGGACCCCAGCGCGTTGGCGATCAGCTTGATCGGATGACGCAACGCCACCTCGACATGGCTCCGCGCCACCGAATGCAGCCAGCCCAGCACACCGGTGTTGTGCTCGCCCTCCTCGGGCAGCGGCGGAACACCAAGATCAGCAAGGGTTTTCGCGACGAAGTCCCGATGCGCCTGCGGAATCAGCTTGTCGATGTCGACGGCGCTGCCCTCGGTCGGGATCTTGTTGGGCATCACCACGTCGACGCCGTACGGCTTGCCGTCGGTGTTGGCGTCCATCCAGGACAGCACGTTGTCCAACTCGTCGGGATCGTTGAACCGCACGCAGCCCAGCACACCCAGACCGCCGGCCCGGGTGACGGCCGCGGCCACCTTCTCCGACGGGGTGAAGACGAAGATCGGGTATTCGACCCCGAATCTTTCGCTCAATTCTGTCTTCACGGTCGAGTCCTCATCTACTTCGCTCCAACATGATTCGCGTGCACCTCGTCGGCCGCCCGCTCCTCGGTGGTGTCCTTTGCCCACCGGTAGTCCGGCTTGCCCGCGGGCGAACGCTTGACCTCGTCGACCAGCCACAGGCTGCGCGGCACCTTGTATCCGGCGATCTCGCTGCGCACGAACGTGTCGAGTTCGGCCAGGGTCGGGCGCGACCCCTCGCGAGCCTGCACGACCGCGGCGACATGCTGACCGAAGCGCTCGTCGGGCACGCCGACCACGAGCGCGTCGAACACGTCGGGGTGGCCCTTCAGTGCCGCCTCGACCTCTTCGGGGTAGATCTTCTCGCCACCGGAGTTGATCGACACCGAGCCGCGGCCCAGCATGGTCACGCTGCCGTCGGCCTCGACCTCGGCGTAGTCACCCGGGATGGCGTACCGGACACCGTTGTAGGTCCGGAAGGTCTCGGCGGTCTTCTTCTCGTCCTTGAAGTAACCGACGGGGATGTGGCCGCACTTGGCGATGATGCCGCGCACGCCCGAACCCGGGACGACCTCGTTGCCGTCCTCGTCGAGCACCTTGGTGTTCTTGTCGATGGTCACCCGCGGGCCGCCGGTGTGGCTCTGCCCCTTGGCCACGACGGAGGTACCACCGAACCCGGTCTCCGAGGAGCCGATCGAGTCGGTGATGATCCGGTTGGGCAGCAGCTCAAGGAACTTTTCCTTGAGGCTCGTGGAGAACAGGGCCGCGGTGCTGGCGAGCAGGAACAGCGACGACAGGTCGTATTCGTTCCCCGCGTCCTGGTGGGCCAACAGCGCATCGAGCAGCGGACGGGCCATCGCGTCACCGGTGAAGAAGAGCAGATTGACCTTGTGCTCGTGGATCATCCGCCACGCCGCGTCGGCGTCGAACTCCGGCATCAGCACCACGGTGTGGCCGGTGAACAGGGCCATCCAGGTGGCCGACTGGGTCGCACCGTGGATCATCGGCGGGATGGGCAGCCGGACCATCGGCGGGTTGGCGGCCGCCTGCTTGGACAGGTCGTATTCATCGGCGACCGGTTCGCCGGTGGCGAAGTCGGTGCCGCCGAACAACACTCGGTAGATGTCCTCGTGACGCCACATGACGCCCTTGGGGAATCCGGTGGTGCCGCCCGTGTAGAGCAGGTAGATGTCGTCTTCGCTGCGCGGGCCGAAGTCGCGCTCGGGTGAGTGCTCGGCGATGGCCGAGTAGAACTCGACACCGCCGTACCGCTGGTAGTCATCGTCCGATCCGTCCTCAACGACGAGGACGGTCTTGACCAGGGGTGTCTCGGGCAGCACGTTGGCCACGCGGTCGGCGTAACGACGCTCGTGGATCAACGCGACCATGTCCGAGTTCTCGAACAGGTACTTCAGCTCGCCCTCGACGTAGCGGAAGTTGACGTTGACCAGGATCGCGCCGGCCTTCACGATGCCCAGCATCCCGATCACGATCTCGATGCGGTTGCGACAGTAAAGGCCGACCTTGTCGTCCTTCTTCACACCCTGGGAGATCAGATAGTGGGCCAGGCGGTTGGCCTTCTCCTCCAACTGCGCATAGGTCAGCTGTTCGTCGCCACAGATCAGGGCGACACGGTCAGGCACAGCATCGATGGCGTGCTCGGCAAGATCGGCAATATTCAGAGCCACAGAACCTAAACTAGAACGTGTTACATTTCGAGACAAGTCTGGGTTGAAAATGCATAGGAGCCGACACCCGTGAGCGATACCGAAAAAGGACCCGACGCCCTCATTGAGCAGCGCGGACACACCCTGATCCTGACGCTGAACCGGCCCGAGGCGCGCAACGCGCTTTCCACCGAGATGCTCTCGATCATGGTCGAGGCCTGGGACCGCGTCGACAACGATCCGGAGATCCGCACCTGCATCCTCACCGGCGCCGGCGGGTACTTCTGCGCGGGCATGGACCTCAAGGGCGCCACCAAGAAACCGCCGGGCGACTCGTTCAAGGACGGCAGCTACGACCCGTCGCGCATCGACGGCCTGCTCAAGGGCCGTCGGCTCACCAAGCCGCTGATCGCCGCGGTCGAGGGCCCGGCCATCGCCGGCGGCACCGAGATCCTGCAGGGCACCGATATCCGCGTGGCCGGCGAGAGCGCCAAGTTCGGCATCTCCGAGGCCAAGTGGAGCCTGTACCCGATGGGTGGCTCGGCAGTGCGCCTGGTGCGCCAGATTCCCTACACCATCGCGTGCGACATGCTGCTGACCGGACGGCACATCACCGCCGCTCAGGCGCTCGAGTACGGCCTGATCGGCCATGTCGTTCCGGATGGCACCGCGCTGGACAAGGCCCTGGAGATCGCCGAGGTGATCAACAACAACGGCCCGCTGGCCGTGCAGGCGATCCTCAAGACCATCCGCGAGACCGAGGGCATGCACGAGAACGAGGCGTTCAAGCCCGACACCGCCAACGGCATCCCGGTGTTCCTGTCCGCCGACGCCAAGGAAGGCCCGCTGGCCTTCAAGGAGAAGCGCGCACCCAAGTTCCAGATGCGCTGATCCGCGCTGCCGGCCAGACCGCCCTCATCGCTGATTTCGCCCGCCAACTGTCCTCATTGCGGCACTGAGCAGCCCTATACTCGTGCCAACTTTGCCGGGACGGGAGCCGGGCATGCCTGAACGCGATGAGGCGTCTGCGCCAACCACCGATAACTCGGTACGCCGTGGCCTGTTACTGCAACTCGCCCTGCGGATGCTCATGGCGATGTTCATCGGCGTCGCCCTGGTGTCGCAGCCTCCGCACTCGAACCTGTGGCTGCACCGCGCGATCTTCGTCGGCTACGTCGTGGCGGTCACGGTGTGGAGCTGGTGGACACTGCGCTCCGCCGACCGGTTGGGCGGCGGAACCCGGCGATCGGTCGCGCTGCTCATGCTGTGCGTGGATCTCCTTGCGGTTGCGATCATTTCGACGGAAACCGGGATCAGTTCGGCAGAGACCTGGACCTCCGACGTGGTACAGCACGGGCTGTTCCTGATCCCGCTGATCGCAGCAGCGCAACTCGATCCCGTCGTCAGCGCCACGATCGCGGTCCCTACAGTCGTCACGTTCTTCGTGGTGAGCTGGGTTGACAAGGCCGCCAACGGCAATGAGCCCTGGGGATCGATTCTGGCGCGGACCGCCGTGCTGTTCGGCCTGGCTGCCGGTTCGGTCGCGTTGTCGTGGATTCAGCAATCCAGGACCAGGACCATCACCGCCCTGGCCCTCGAGCGCACCCGCCTGCTCGAAGAAGTGATCAACCTGGAAAAGCGTGAACGCCAATCGCTCTCCGAACGTCTGCACGATGGTGCGCTCCAGTACGTGCTGGTGGCGCGACGCGACATGGAAGAGGTCAGGGACGGATCGGTCGACGGGATGGACCGAGTCGACTTCGCGTTGGCGGAGTCCTCCCGCCTCCTACGCGACGTGGTCCGTGAACTGCATCCCGAGGTTCTGGCCCGGGCCGGCCTCAAGGCGGCGATGACCTCGCTGGCTGACGGCATCGCGACGCGCACCAACCTCACAGTCCAGTTGGACGCTGATGGCTGGCCCGACGACCTACGCACGGACGCCGATCATCTGATCTACAGCGCGGCTCGGGAATTCTCCACGAACGTCATCAAGCACGCACAGGCACAGAACCTGCGGTTCACCCTGGGCTACAACGGCATTCAGGCCGCGATGTGCATCGCAGATGACGGCGTCGGCATTCCGCCCGAGCGGCTTGCACAGAGCATCGAGGATGGCCACATCGGCTTCGCCTCGATTTGCGCCAAGGTTCTGGCCGCGGGCGGCACATTCGTGGTCACGGGCACACCCGGCACCACCGTGTCGATCTCGGTTCCCGCGAAAGGCACCGCCGACGCTACCGGAGCATTCGTGGCGAAGCGGCCGCCCCACTTCCAGGTGAAGTAGACGTTGCCGCAAAACCGAGGCCCTGCTCGACGTTTCGAGCAGGACCTCAGTTTCGGGCAACGCTAGCGCCAGTGCCTGGGCGGAGGCGGTCCCCAACGGTGGGGCGGGGGCGGTGGTGGGCCCCACCTCGGCGGTGGCGGCGGTCCCCAGAACGGAGGCGGTGGCGGCGGTCCCCAGAATGGCGGCGGCGGTGGCGGTCCCCAGAACGGGGGCGGCGGAGGTGGTGGCGGCGGGAACTGCGGTGCCGGGACCACCGACATCACGCTCGCCGGCGCCGGCGCGATCCCTTGCGCCGGCGCCGCATTGGCCTGCCCGGCCAACCCGATGGCCCCGGCCAGGAGCGTCCCACCCAGCACCACTCCGCTCAACACACTTCGCCCAGGTAAATGTCGTGCCATCTCGTGCACTCCTCTAGTCGTCGCGTCATATCCCCCGATATCGCGAGACTATCTAATTAGACTGCCTATGCGAAACCTGTGAGCGCATTACACAGCTGATGCTTAACCAATGCATAGGAGTACACAGTCACGCCGAGCCCACGCTCGCGCGATCTGCCGCTAGGCCCCCACCGGCGCCACCGGGGTGAACACCACCGGCATCGATTCCGGGCCGCTGACGAAGTTCGCCGGGCGCAACGGCAACTGGTTGGCGTCGGCCAACCGCAGGTCGGGCAGTCGTTCGAGCAGTCGTTCGAGCATCAGGCGTAGCTCCAGGCGGGCCAGCTGGTTCCCCAGACAGAAGTGCGTGCCGAAGCCGAAAGCCAAGTGACTGTTGGGGTTCCGGTCGATGCGGAATTCGTCAGGATTCTCGAAGACCGCTTCGTCGAAGTTGGCCGACTCGAACATCAGCATGATCTTCTCGCCGGCCTTCAGATCGGTCCCGTGGAAGGTCGTGTCGGCCGTGAGGGTCCGGCACATGTTCTTCACCGGCGAGGTCCAGCGCAGGGTCTCCTCGATCGCGCCGGGCAACAGCGACTGATCGGCGACCAGACGTTCCCACTGATCGCGACTACGCAACAGCTGATCGGTCCCGCCCGAGAGAGTGTGGCGCGTGGTCTCGTCGCCGCCGATGAGGATCAGGAGCGTCTCCATGACGATCTCGTCATCGCTCATCTTCTGGCCCTCGACCTCGGCATTCACCAGGATCGAGAACAGGTCGTCGGTCGGCTCGGCGCGGCGCTTGGCGATCACCTCCATGGTGAACGCGGTGTAGGCGGCAAACGTCTCCATCAGCATGTTGATGGCCGTCTCGTCGAGATGCGAACTCAGCCCGCAGACGAGGTCATCCGACCACTTCAGCAGCATCTCGCGCTCGGTGGGCAACACCCCGAGCATGTCACCGATCACCGCCATCGGCAGAGGCGCGGCGATATCCCGGACGAAGTCGCATTCCCCGCGTTCACACACCGCATCGATCAGGGTGTCGCACAGGTTCACGATCGAGGGCACCTTGTCCATGACGCGCTTACGGGTGAAGCCGGAGTTGACCAGCTTGCGGCGCAACACATGTGCCGGATCGTCCATGTCGATCATGTAGGGCATGCCGGGCTGATCGGGCCGGATTCCGCCGGCGTTGGAGAACAGCTCGGGGTTACGTTCGGCGTCGATCACCGCCGCATACGTTGCGGCCGCAGCCAACCCGTTGCGGTCGCGGAACACGGGCTCGTTGGCACGCATCCATCGGTAGGCCTCCCGCGCGCCGCCGTCGGCATAGAAATTGCCGTTGGTGAGGTCGACATCGGACTTGAGCAGTACCTGGGTCACGGAATCTCCTTGGCGTCAGCAAATTTCATCTGCACATTGCGTACCGAACTGGACAACATCGCCCGTTTGGGCAGGCCCAGGGCCGCGAGTTCTTTGGCGTACGGGTGTTCTCCGAGCCGCACCGTGGCGCCCCCCGGGCGGTACCGCACACCCGAAAGCCGCATCTCGCCTTCGGTTTCGCGCAGGACGCCGTCGAGATGGGAGAAGGTGGATTGCACCTGCGGCTTGGCGGTGAACCGGGACGGGACCGGGAGGCCGGGTTTGAAGTCCATGCCCACCGCCGGCTTGCCGTCGATGTTCACGTCGAAGCTGAAGGGCTTGTCGCCGCGGACCCCAGCCTGATTGTCCGCACCGCGGACCCCAGCCTGATTGTCCGCACCGCGGACCCCGGCCCCGCTGTCCGCACCGCGGACGGTGAAGTCCGCCAGGACCTTCGGATAGCCCCAGATCTGCCTGCCGGCCTGCAGCGTGAACTCGCCATCGACCGGGAGGTGATGCACGAAGGCGCCGGCCGAGCCCAGGCCGCGCAGACCCGACGCCTCCGATCCGGGGCGGTTCACCATGACGTTGGTGCCGTACTCCAGGTATGGGCCCAGGTCACCGTCGATGTAGTGCATCAGCATCAGCACGACGATCGTGCGGTGCGGTCGATGCCGATACACGCGCAGGCCGCTGTAGTCGATCATGCGCTGCGCGGCGTCGGCATCGACCGAGAACATCGCCATGTGCTGTTCGGCGGTCCGGATCTGCACCGGCATCGTCAGCACGGTGCCGAGCACGGTGTGCTGCGAGACAGGAGTGGCGTCAGTCACACCACTGAATCTAGACCCAGCAGTAAACAGATTTCAAGAAGTGTCTACAGAGCGGTCTACACCAAGGCGGCAAGGTCCTTGATCTGTTCGACAGACCGGGCACCGACGACCATCATCGTCACGCCCGAGGCCTCCCAGGCCTTGATCTGCTCCTTGACGTAGTCGAGGTTACCGACGATCGCCGAATCGTCGACCAATTCGTCGGGAATGACCTTGGCGGCTTCATCTTTGCGATCGCTACGGAACAGCTTCGTCACATCGTCGACGACCTCGGCGTACCCCATCCGGCGGTAGACCTCGGCGTGGAAGTTGGTGTCCTCAGACCCCATCCCGCCCATGTACAGCGCGAGGTGCGGCTTCATCAGCTCCATGATCGCCGGCCGGTCGTCGGTGACCACGACCTGCGCGGTGGCACAGATCTCGAAGGTCTCCCGGGTGCGCCGGGCCCCGGGCCGGGCGAAGCCCTCATCGAGCCACTCGTTGTACATGCCGGCGATACGCGGCGAATAGAAGATGGGCAGCCAGCCGTCGGCGATCTCGGCGGCCATCGCGACGTTCTTGGGCCCCTCGGCACCCAGCATCACCGGGATGTCGGCGCGCAGCGGATGGGTGATGGGCTTGAGGTTCTTGCCCAGGCCGGTGGTGCCTTCGCCGGTCAACGGCAGCGGGTAGTGCGGGCCGTCGCTGTGCACCGGAGCCTCGCGCGCCCAGACCTGACGCAGGATGTCGATGTATTCCCGGGTGCGGGCCAGCGGCTTCGGGAACTTGGCGCCATACCAACCCTCGACCACCTGCGGTCCGGACACACCCAGGCCGAGGATGTGGCGACCACCGGAGAGGTGGTCCAGCGTCAGCGCGGCCATCGCACACGCGGTGGGGGTGCGGGCGGACATCTGGATGACCGAGGTGCCCAGCCGCATGCGGGTGGTTTCCCGGCCCCACCAGGCCAGCGGCGTGTAGGCATCCGAGCCCCAGGCCTCGGCGGTGAAGACCGTGTCGAAGCCCTCCGCCTCAGCGGCAGCGATGAGTTCGGCGTGATTGGTCGGCGGCTGCGCGCCCCAGTATCCGAGTTGCAGACCCAGCTTCATTTAGATTGCCTTCCCACGTGTCCTTGCCACGATTGTTAGAACCTGTTCTACTCGATGGGTGACAGCCAGCCAAAGCCGCCCGGCCTCGACAGATCACCGTGAGCCGCCACTTTCCGCGCCACTGAAACTGTCTTTTGACTACACCCGTTCAGTGGGCCCACTGCTCAGCCAGTTCTTCACTGCCCTGCGTGAGCGCCGGATCGTCGGCGTGCGCGGTTCTGACGGACGCGTGCACGTGCCACCCGCTGAGTATGACCCGGTCACCTACGAGGCCCTGACCGAGGTCGTTCCCGTGTCCAGTGTGGGGACCGTGGTGTCCTGGACCTGGCAACCCACGCCGCTGGAAGGCCAGCCGCTGGACCGGCCGTTCGCCTGGGCGTTGATCAAGCTCGATGGCGCCGATACGCCGCTGCTGCATGCCGTGGACGTGAAAGAAGGCGAGCTCAGTTCAGGTGCCCGGGTGCACGCGCACTGGGTCGACGAGCCAGTGGGTGCGATCACCGACATCGCCTACTTCGTCCCTGGCGAGACACCTGAAGAGGTTCCGCCGGCCAGCGACGATCGGGATCCGGTCACCATGCAGGTCACCCCGTCCAACATCGAGATCCAACACACGGCTTCTCAGCCGGAGAGCACCTACCTCCGGGGTCTGCGCGACGGCAAACTGCTGGGCGCACGCACCGGAGACACCGGCAAGGTCTACTTCCCGCCGAAGGAAGCTGACCCCGCCACCGGCAAGGAACTCGACCAGTTCGTGGAGCTCGTCGACAAGGGCACGGTCACCACGTTCGCGATCATCAACATCCCGTTCGCCGGCCAGCGCATCAAGCCGCCGTACGTCGCGGCCTACGTGCTGCTCGACGGTGCCGACATTCCGTTCCTGCATCTCGTGACCGACATCGACGCGTCCGAAGTCCGGATGGGGATGAGGGTCGAAGCCGTATGGAAGCCCCAGGAGGAATGGGGCCTCGGCATCGACAACATCTCGCATTTCCGGCCGACGGGTGAGCCCGACGCCGATTACGACAGCTACAAGCACCACCTGTAAAGGGAACCCCTACATGACTCTTCGTGATGTCGCTGTCGTCGGTTTCGCCCATGCTCCGCATGTGCGCCGCACTGATGGCACCACCAACGGCGTCGAGATGTTGATGCCCTGCTTCGGCCGGCTCTTCGACGAACTCGGCCTTCAGCAGACGGACATCGGCTTCTGGTGCTCCGGATCCTCGGACTACCTTGCCGGCCGGGCCTTCTCGTTCATCTCGGCGATCGACTCGATCGGCGCAGTGCCGCCGATCAATGAATCGCATGTCGAGATGGACGCGGCCTGGGCGCTGTACGAGGCCTACATCAAGATCCTCACCGGCGAGGTGGACACCGCGCTGGTCTACGGCTTCGGCAAGTCCTCGGCAGGTGTGCTGCGCCGGGT
Source organism: Mycobacterium shunyiense (assembly GCF_058270035.1). Classification (NCBI taxonomy): domain Bacteria; kingdom Bacillati; phylum Actinomycetota; class Actinomycetes; order Mycobacteriales; family Mycobacteriaceae; genus Mycobacterium; species Mycobacterium shunyiense. The sequence continues at coordinate 50,960 of NZ_JBZDPT010000045.1, forward strand.
GCTGGCTCTGCAGACCGACCCCTACACCGTTGCGCCGCTGTGGCCCGATGCGGTGTCGACTGCCGGACTGCAGGCCCGGTTCGGCCTGGACGCCGGCAAGTGGACCGCTGAGCAGATGGCGCAGGTGGCCCTGGACTCGTTCGCAGTGGCCGACCGGGTGGACTCGGTGGAATCCGCGTCGTCGGTCGCCGAGTTGCTGGATCGCCCGTTCTTCGCCGACCCGCTGCGCCGCCACGACATCGCTCCGATCACCGACGGCGCCTCGGCCATCGTGCTGGCCGCAGGCGACCGGGCCCGTGAGCTACGCGAGAACCCGGCCTGGATCACCGGTTTCGAGCACCGCATCGAGACTCCGGTGCTGGGCGCCCGTGACCTGACCGTCTCCACGTCGACCACCGCGTCGGCGCAGGTCGCCACCGGTGGCGACGTCAGCTCGATCGAGGTGGCCGAGATCTACGCCCCGTTCACCCATCAGCAGCTGATCCTCACCGAGGCGATCGGTCTGGGCGATGCCACCAAGATCAATCCCTCCGGCGGCGCGCTGGCCGCCAACCCGATGTTCTCCGCAGGTCTGGAGCGCATCGGTTTCGCCGCGCAGCACATCTTCTCCGGCTCGGCCGGGCGCGTGCTCGCGCACGCCACCAGTGGCGCTGCGCTGCAACAGAATCTGGTCGCGGTCCTGGAGGGCAAATAATGGCGAACAAAGCAGCGGTCCTGGGCACCGGGCAGACCAAATATGTGGCCAAGCGTCACGACGTGTCGATGAACGGCCTGGTGCGCGAAGCCATCGACAGGGCACTCGCCGATTCCGGCTCGACGATGGACGACATCGACGCCGTCGTGGTCGGCAAGGCACCGGACTTCTTCGAGGGCGTGATGATGCCCGAGTTGTTCATGGCCGACGCCACGGGCGCCACCAACAAGCCGCTGATCCGGGTGCACACCGCCGGTTCGGTGGGTGGATCGACCGCAATCGTGGCCGCCAGCCTGGTCAAGTCCGGCAAGTACCGCCGGGTGCTGACCATGGCCTGGGAAAAGCAGTCGGAATCGAATGCCATGTGGGCGTTGAGCATTCCGGTACCGTTCACCAAGCCGGTCGGCGCAGGTGCGGGCGGCTACTTCGCTCCGCACGTGCGGGCCTACATCCGCCGCTCGGGCGCCCCGAACCACATCGGCGCGATGGTCGCGGTCAAGGACCGGCTCAACGGCGCCAAGAACCCGTTGGCTCACCTGCATCAGCCCGACATCACGCTGGAAAAGGTGATGGCCTCGCAGATGCTGTGGGACCCGATCCGTTTCGACGAGACCTGCCCGTCGTCAGACGGTGCGGCCGCCATGGTGATCGGCAATGAGGAAGCAGCCGACGCTCGCGTAGCCGACGGGCATCCGGTGGCCTGGATCCACGCCACCGCGCTACGGACCGAGCCGTTGGCCTACTCCGGTCGCGACCAGGTCAACCCGCAGGCCGGTCGGGACGCTGCGGCCGCGCTGTGGCGCGATGCCGGTATCACCAGCCCGATCGACGAGATCGACGTGGCCGAGGTGTACGTGCCGTTCTCCTGGTTCGAGCCGATGTGGTTGGAGAACCTTGGTTTTGCTGCCGAGGGCGAGGGCTGGAAGCTCACCGAGGCGGGCGAGACGGCCATCGGCGGGAAGATCCCGTTCAACGCCTCCGGCGGGGTGCTCTCGAGCAACCCGATCGGCGCCTCGGGCATGATCCGGTTCGCCGAATCGGCGATCCAGGTGATGGGCAAGGCCGGTGACCACCAGGTCGAGGGTGCCCGCAAAGCCTTGGGTCACGCCTATGGCGGTGGCGCGCAGTACTACTCGATGTGGGTGGTCTCGAGCGACAAGCCTGCGGACAAGCCGGCCTCATGACCCGCATGAAGTACACGCTCAGCGTGGCCATGGGCCCGCTGGAGCATCTGACCGGATTGGCCCGCACCGCTGAGGAAGTCGGGTTCGATTCGGTCGCGTTGCCGGACTCGCTGTTCTACATGGAAAAGCAGGCCGCGGACTATCCGTACACCCCGGATGGCTCGCGGATGTGGAACGCCGACACCCCTTGGGTCGACCCGCTGATCGCGGCGGCCTCGATGGGTGCGGCGACCTCGACGTTGCGGTTCTACACCAACGTCATGAAGCTCGGCTCGCGCAATCCGCTGCTGCTGGCCCGCCAGGTCGGTTCCGTGGCCAACCTGACCAACAACCGGTTCGGGTTCGGCGTCGGAATCGGCTGGGCACCGGAGGAATTCGAGTGGTGTGGGGTTCCGTTCGCCAAGCGGGGCGCGCGGGTCGACGAGATGATCGAGGTACTCAAGCTCGTACTCGGCGGCGGCATGGTCGAGTTCCACGGTGAGTTCTACGATTTCGAGCGTCTGCAGATGAGCCCGGCGCCGTCCGAGCCCGTCCCGTTCTACGTCGGCGGGCATACCCCGGTCGCCCTCAAGCGCGCGGCGCGGGTGGGTGACGGCTGGACCAGCGCGATGATGACGTGTGCACAGCTGGGTGAGACCGTGACGGCGCTCAACAAGTTGCGGGCCGAATACGGCCGGGCTGACGAGCCTTTCGAGTTCCAGGCGGTGTGCATCGACAAGTTCGACCTCGACGGACACCGTGAACTCGCCGCGGCCGGGATCACCGACAACATCGTGATCCCGTGGATGCTCGAGGGCCTGGGCTTCGATGCCCCGTTGGAGAAGAAGCAGGATTCGCTCAAGCGATTCGCCGACACCTACATCCACTCCGGCTGGCAGGACTGACATGGCTGAATCTAATCGGGTCACCGATCCCTTGCACCCGGCGCATCTGGCAGGCAAGCGATCGCGGGATGCGGTTGCTGCTCGGGACAAGCAGGCCTGGCTGGACAATTTCGCCGACGACGCGATCGTCCAGGATCCCATCGGGCCCTCGTTCTTCGATCCCGAAGGCAAGGGTCACCAGGGCAAGGAGGCCATCGCGGCGTTCTGGGACAAGGCCATCGCCCCGACGGACAACCTCGAGTTCAAGTTTCTCGACACGTTCCAGTGCGGCAACGAGGAAGCCAACGTCGGCAGCATCGTCACCACCATGGGCGGGCACCGGATCACGACCCCGGGTGTGTTCACCTACCGGGTGAACGACGAGGGGCAGATGGTCGCGCTGCGCGCGTTCTGGGAAGTGGACCGCGCGAGCGCCGAGAAGATCGACACCTAGCTTCGCGCCGAAATGGCATTCCAGCAGAAGAAATGCGAGTAGAGACCTGCCGGAATGCCGTTTCGGCGGAGGGGACGCTGACGCCTAGAGCTCGGCGAGGCCCGACAGGTAACGCTGGGCCAGTTCCCGGTACGCCGCCGGGTTGCTCTGTATCCAGGTATGTGCGCCGGTGCCCGCGATCGGTCCCCGGATCTTCGCGGGCGCACCGGTGACCAACACCTCGTCGGGGATCTTGGTGCCGCCGACCACGAGCGAATGTGCCGCGATCAGGCTGCGTCGCCCGATCACCGCCCCGTCGAGCACCGTGCAGTGGTTGGCGATCAGGGCCTCCTCGCCCACGTGTGCGCCGTGTACGACGCACATGTGGGCAACCGTCGCGCCCGGACCGATGTCGACCGGGATCCCCGGTGGCGCATGCAGCACCGACCCGTCCTGAACGTTGGCGCCCTCACGGACGACGATCGGGGCGAAGTCGCCGCGCAGCACGGTGTTGAACCACACCGAGGCGCCCGCCTCGACGGTCACGTTGCCGATCAACGTCGCCGTTGGGGCCACGAACGCACTCGGGTCAACCACGGGCGAACGGCCCTCGAACGAATACAGCGGCATCGTCCACATATACCGCAGGAAACCGGCGTCAGCGCGACGACGCGTACCCTGAACAGTAACTATGTCGCTCACGACAATTACCCGCCCCAAGTTCCTGCTCACCATCGGTCTTGCCACGGCCATCGTCGGCACGGCAGCAGCGTGCTCTCCGGTCGCTGATTCACCGAGTTCACCGTGGGTGGCCACGCCGTCCGCACCGTCCTCGACCGCAGCGCCGAAGACGTCGAAATCAGAGGCGTCCGACTACAGCCATCTGCTGCTGCAGGCCGAGGATGTCAGCATTCCGCCGGAATCGTTCACCGCGCGGTCCAGCAACGTCAATCCCGACGGTCAGTCCGGCGCCAGTGCGTTGTTCGTCAACGCCGACGACACCAGGGCGATCGCCGACACGATCCTGATCTATCCGGACGCCGCGACCGCCTCGGCCACGCTCAAGCAGGCCTCTGCGGCCGTCAGCACGATGGTCACCGGAGGACAGCCGCAACCGGTGCCGGTGGGTTCGAACGGCACCGTCATCTCGGGGACCGCACCCGACGGCTCCAAGGCGGTGACGCTGTTGATGTACACCCAGGGCCGCGCGGTGGTGCGCCTGGAGTTCGACAGCAACCCGGACGACCCGGTGCCGCTGCAGACGGTGGCCAGCGTGGGACGCATGCAGCAGATCGCTCTGCGAATCGGACTTCCGGAGCGAGAGTAAAAGCCGTTCACGACGGGTATGCCGCAGGTCACGCCTAAATTATTGCCAGGAGGGCGCCAAAAACTGTAACGTGTTCTAGTTAAGAGCACCGATACGGGAGGCCCACCGTGACTACCGAACATGCCGGCATCAGAGAGATCGACACCGGCGCCCTGCCAGACCGCTACGCGCGGGGTTGGCACTGCCTGGGACCGGTCAAGAACTTCCTTGACGGTCAGCCGCACTCCGTCGAGATTTTCGGCACCAAGCTGGTCGTGTTCGCCGATTCCCAAGGCGACCTGAAGATCCTCGACGGCTACTGCCGGCACATGGGCGGCGACCTGTCGCAGGGAAGCATCAAGGGCGACACCGTGGCCTGCCCGTTCCACGACTGGCGCTGGGGCGGCGACGGCAAGTGCAAGCTCGTCCCCTACGCCAAGCGCACCCCTCGTCTGGCCCGCACCCGGGCCTGGCACACCGACGTGCGCGGCGGCCTGCTGTTCGTCTGGCACGACCACGAGGGCAACGACCCGCAGCCCGAGGTGCAGATCCCCGAGATCCCCGAAGCCGCCAGTGACGAGTGGACCGAGTGGCAGTGGAACTCGATGTTGATCGAAGGCAGTAACTGCCGCGAGATCATCGACAACGTCACCGACATGGCGCACTTCTTCTACATCCATTACGGACTGCCGACGTACTTCAAGAACGTCTTCGAGGGGCACATCGCCTCGCAGTACCTGCACAACGTGGGCCGTCAGGACATCGGCGGCATGGGCACCCAGTACGGGGAGTCCCACCTGGATTCCGAGGCGTCCTACTTCGGCCCGTCGTTCATGATCAACTGGTTGCACAACAACTACAGCGGCTACAAGGCCGAGTCGATCCTGATCAACTGCCACTACCCGGTGAGCCAGGATGCCTTCATGCTGCAGTGGGGCGTCATCGTCGAGAAGCCCAAGGGCATGGACGAGAAGACCACCCAGAAGCTGGCCAACGCGATGACGGACGGCGTCAGCCAGGGCTTCCTGCAGGACGTCGAAATCTGGAAGCACAAGACCCGCATCGACAACCCGTTGCTGGTCGAGGAGGACGGCGCTGTCTACCAGATGCGCCGCTGGTACCAGCAGTTCTACGTCGATGTCGCGGATATCACGCCCGACATGACCGACCGTTTCGAGATGGAGATCGACACCACCGCCGCCAACGAGAAGTGGCATGTGGAGGTCGAGGAGAACCTGAAGGTCCAGGCCGAGCAGAAAGCGGCCGAGAAAGAAACAGCGCAGTCCAGCTGATGACCGCACGCAACGAGCGGAGCCAGGCGCCGGATGTCGACGACCTGGCCCGCTCGATGCTGTTGTTGCACGGTGGCCATGACGATGACGACGATCATCACGCCGGCAGCGGCGGCAACGAAAGCGAATCATGGGCTGGGACGTGGGCGAAGGCACCGGATTTCGCCTCCGATCCGGAACGCGCCGCCGCGGTCCGCGAATCCAGCGCGCGCGACCGCGAGCGCTACCTGACCTCAGGCCTGGTCTCGGTGGACTGCCGGTTCTGTCACGTGGCGGTGCAGGTGAAGAAGCTCAGCGCAGAACACACCTCGGTGCAATGGAATTCCGAGGCGGTACGGCGTTGTGCGACATTCGAGGAGATCCGCTCCGCCGGAGGGGATCCGGCCCGCGCCCGCTCGTGCCCGCGGCTGACCGACAGCATCAAGCATGCTGTCGCCGAAGGGTGCCTCGAAGAGGTGTCCACGGCGCCCTCCCCCGGCGACGGTTAGTTCACCGTCTGCAGTTCGGCCACGCAGGCCCCCAGCGATTCTTCGTCAGCTCCGTCACCCAGTGGTGGCAGCACGATACCGTCGGCGATCCCGCCGAATCTCGCCCTCAACATCGCAGGCAGCTCATCATGGCGCCCACACACCAACAGCTCATCCAAAATGGGATCGGTTAGCACCGAAGGCAATTCGTCCCACAGTTCGGTACGCACCAGTGACCGCAGCCGTTCCGGGAGGTCAGCGAGGCCGCGCCGGGCCAGGCCGGTGGCATACGCAGGCGTCGAATACAGGAAGGCCAACATCCGGCGCTGCCGTTCCCGCTCCCGCGCGACCGCCTCGTCGGTGTCGCCGGTGGCGATCGCCGTCGACGCGATGACAAGCAGTTCGTCTGCCCTATTCGCCGCGTCGGCACCACGGGCCATCGCCGGGCGCACCACGTCCCGCAGGTAGTCCGGATCGGAGTTGGTCGAATGGGTGACGATTCCGCGAGCGAGCTCCCCGGCGAGTTCACACATCCCGGCATTGACCGCGCCCAGCCAGATCGGTGGGCGGACCGCGTCACTCGGCCCAGGGTTGAAATACGGCTGCATCCTGGACAGCCGGTAGTTCTCGCTCTCGAATCGGACCGTGCCGCCGGTACGGAACGCATCGAACAGGGCATCGAGCGCGCCCACGTAGTCCCGGAGCCGGGTGATCGGATCGGTCCACGGCATGCCGTACCGGTCGACGATGTTCTGCTTGATCTGAGTGCCGAGGCCCAGCTCGAATCGGCCGCCGGACAGTATCGAGAGATCCCACGCCGTGTACGCCGTCAGTGTAGGGCTGCGCACGAATGCCAGTGTGACGGCGGTGCGGACCGTAATGCCCGATGTGTGTTCCAGCGCCAGCAGGGCGACCGCCAGGGAGTCGTGCACGGTCTCGGCAACATGCAGGCCGTCACAGCCCAGGCGTTCGACGCGCCGCGCATAGTCCGCGATTGCGGTCAGCGGCGTACGCGGGTCGAGCGCCAGATAGACCTTCATGGATCAGTTCCCTCCCGCGAGCAGACGCAGAATCGCACGATATCCCTTCGGGTAATGCGACTCTGCGTCTGCTCGCGAAGGAACTAGAGCCCCTTGAACCGCTCCTTGACTGCCTCGTCGGTCAACCCGTAGTCAGCCAGTGAGTAGCTGTGCTTCGGTGCGCGCGGCCCTTGCTGGCTCGCGGTGTGGCTGTCGATCATCGCCTGTCGCGCGGCATCGGTGAAATCCAGCCCGAACGTGCGGTAGATGCCTTCCACAGCGCCCACCGGATCCTTGATGAACTCGAAGTAGTCCACATCGCAGAACTGGGCCGGATCGTGCTTGGCCCGTTCGCTGTTGAACAGCTCCAGGCCACGCGACCAGGTCTCCATGGCATCTTCGCCGATCACGTTGCCGGTGAAGGTGTTGGACCAGCCGGCGGTGGTGTGCTGCGACAGCGAACACATCGAGGCCATGATGGTCTCCGCCGGGCGGTGGCACTGTACGACCAGCGCGTCCGGATACGTCGCGAACAGCGCGTCGAGGGCGAACAGATGGCTGGGGTTCTTGAGCACCCAACGCTTTTCGGGCTCGTTGAGGCCGATCAGCTGCAGGTTCTTGCGGTGCCGCTGATACGACTTGGTCCAGTCCTGGTGCGCCAGCCACTGTGAGTAGGTCGGCACATGCGCGAGCGTCTCGTAGGACACCGAGTGCAACGACTGCCGCAGCAACTGCCAACATTCCTCGACCTCGTCGGCGGTCATGAAATGCAGACCCGTGTAGTCGGGGTTCTCCTCGTGCGCCTGTTTGAACCGGGCATCGAGTGCACTGAAAACCGGGTTGTCCGGCCAGGTTTCCCGCGGTGGCCGCGGCTGCGGGAACTCCGCCAGCCACATCTCCAGCCCCTGATGCGCGGGATCGGCAGTGAGTAGCCGGTGGATCACCGTGGTCCCCGTGCGCGGCAGGCCGGTGACGAAGATGGGCCGCTCGATCGGCACCTCGGCATGCTGCGGGTACTGCGTGAACGCCGCGTTGGACACCAGCCGGGCCACCAGAGCATTGCGCGTGAAGAAGCGCTGCATCTTGCTGCCGAGCTCGGTCAGATCGGCGTCACGCTGGTAAGACTCCAGCAGCACCCCGAGCGCTTCGATGTAGTTGTCGTCGTCGGTGCCGAAATCCTCCAGCCCGCAGGCCTTTACCGCCGAGGCGTGCAGATCCTCGATGGTGCCCACGTTGGTGCGCGGGGCGCCGCTCATGGCTCGACTCCTTCTCGCTCCGGGCGTCGCTCGCTCCTCGCTGTGATCCTCACTCGCCGTCGCCTTCGCATCATGCCTTGTATTCTCCGCAATTCACGTCAAGAGCCTGACCGGTGATGCCGCTGGACAGATCGCTGGCCATGAACAGGATCGCGGAGGCCACCTCGTCCTCGGTCGGCAGCCGCTTGAGATCGGACCCGGCCGCCGACGCGTTGTAGATCTGTTCCACGGTGGTGCCGTACTTCTGCGCCTGATGGTTGAAGTACCCCTCCAGGGTCTCACCCCAGATGTAGCCGGGCAGCACCGAGTTGACCCGAATGCCCTTCTCCCCCAGCTCGGTGGCCAGGGTCTGCGACATGGACAGCAGGGCCGACTTGGCCATCTTGTAAGCGCCGTACTTTGCCTGTGAGTGCCGCACAACCATCGAATTGACGTTCACCACAGAGCCTTTGGCGGCTTCCAGGGCCGGAGTGAAGCCCTGGGTCATGCGCAGCGCACCGAACACGGTCAGCTCGATCGCATCCCGCATGTGCTCGAAGGTGGTGTTCGCGAACGGCTTCATGGACGGCACCCGGAACGCGTTGTTGATCAACACGTCGGCCTTGCCGAACTCCTCCGTCGTGCGGACCACCACGTTGGCGACCTGCTCGTCGTCAGTGATGTCCGTGCCCACCGCCAGCGCGCGACGGCCCAGTGCCGTCACCTCTTTGGCCACGTCCTCGAGTCGCTCCACCGTGCGGGCGGCCAGCACGACGTCGGCGCCGTTCTCCGCACATCGGCGGGCCAGCGTCGTCCCGAGCCCGGGTCCGACCCCACTGATCACCACTACCTTGCCATCCAGCAGTCCGGCCATCGGTCAGCCCACCATCCTTTCGCCAATAAGCTTCTGACGCAGCGCAATGCGCGCCCGCCAATCGTCGTCGGAAATCTTGTTGCTCTCGTAGTACGGCAGCTTGCCGGCCACGGAACCGATGTCGACCAACTCTGCGGTCGGCCCGTCCTCGGCGCTCAACTCACGGGAAACCCGCTGCCAGCGGAACTGCAGATACCCCTTGGCGTGGCCCAACGTCTCACACCAGTTGGTGACGCCGGGATTGTTCTCGGACACCACGATCCGGATCTTGCCGTCCGGGTCGGCTTGCGCCTGGGTGCCGTTCAGCGACGTCTGGTGGTTGATGTAGTCGAGAGAGATGTACCAGAGGCTACCCAGCTGGAAGCCCAGATAGGGTGCATCCGACACCGGCAGCGTGATGATCATCGCCTGCTCCGGTGTCATGTCGTAGTGCCCGACCGACGAGTACTGGGTGGCGAGCCCGCCGGGAGTCAGGCGCGGCGCGGTCAGCGTGTTGACGGGCAGGTTGTCGTAGAACCACTTCGGGAACTGCAGCCACGTCTTGACGCGCTGCACGAGCTGCTTACCCGCGGTGGCGTAACGCTTCTCGATGAGCTCGCGGGTCAGCGGCGCCGGCGCGGTGCCTGCGGTGTCTGTACGCGAGATCGCGAAGGTGCCGCGCTGCGCGGACCAGTCGTTGTAGACCTCGCGGATCACCAGCTGCGATGGCGTGGCCGGAGTGAACCGCCACTCGAAGGTGCCGTCGGCGGCGAGGTCGAGCTTGCGATCGTCGAACGCGGTCTCACTGTCCGGCACGTTCTCGTCGGTGTACTCCCCGCCCAGCAGCTGGAAGCTGACGTCGGTGGTGGTCCCCCGGCGTCCGGTGACGACGTACTCGTGGCCGGGTTGAACCCGGGTGCCGAAATACATGGTGTCGGGGTTGTCCAGGCCCATCTTGGTGAACGGCCCGGTTCCGCTGTGCAGGAACGGATGTTCGCGGTCGTAGTCGAACGCGACGTGCGTGCAGGCAGCGATGCATCCGGCCAGGTACTGCAGGCCCTCGAGGAGATCGGCCTCGGTTTCGATGAAGGGCGCCGTGGTCACCAGGTGTTCTGCCTCGGCAATGGCATCGGCCAGTGGTTGTGAGTACATCCAGCATCTGCTCTCTCGGTCCATTATTGGACCGCAGTGGTAGAGTTTCCTACCTGACACTAGAACGCGTTCCAATTCGAGTCAACGCCCAGGAGGATCGATGTCAGACGCCGAGGCGGCCGGTCGCACCTCACCACCCACTGCCCGAGTGGTGGGCATCCTGGATTTCCTGTCCCGCCATCCACAGGAGCGGTTCGGGCTGTCCGAACTCACCCGCCGGGTCGGTCTGAGCAAGCCGACCTGCCTGGGCATCCTGAGCACCCTCGCCGACTCGGGCTATCTGATCCGCGACAGCGGAGACAAGACATACCGCCTCGGGCCGAGCCTGATCTCGCTCGGCCACGCGGCTCAGGAATCGATGCGTGTCAATCCGGCGGCCCGAGCCGAGTTGCACGCGCTGTCAGCCGCTTTCGACACCTCAGCGGGTCTGACCGCCGTCGTCGATGACCGGATCACCGTGCTGGAGCTGGTCGGCCCGCCGGGCCGGGACCCTGGAGTACGGGTCGGGCAGAGCTATCCGTTCGCACCGCCCGTCGGCCTGATGTTCGTGCTGTGGGACGACGACGCCCTGCGAGCGTGGCTGGCCAAGGTGCCGACGATTCCCTTGCGCACCGAATCTGCCCGGCTGGAGCGAGTGATCGAGAGCTGCCGCACCGACGGTTATCTCGTGGAACGCCTGACCCCCGGAGGTCGCCGGCTCTACGCGCTGATGGCGGGGATGTCGACCAACCTGCCCGACGAGTTGCGTGCGCTGCTGAGCGAACTGGTGTCCGATATCGGCGAGCGGGTGTACCTGCGCGACGAAGGCCCGGGTGGCAACGCCCGCCATGACATCAGCGTCATCTCGGCCCCGGTGTTCGACCACTACCGGCGTCAGGTGATGGCGGTGTCACTGCACATCGGAACGGCCTTGACAGACAAGGAGATCGCCGACCGGGCCCAGGCACTGATGACGACCGCCGATGCGTTGACGACGCAACTCGGCGGAACAAAGCCGACGCGCTGACTACTCAGAAGTTGTTGCAGGTGTCAAAGACCGTCTGCAGCAACCCCAGATAGGGCTGATTGGCCGGTTGAGCGGCTATGCCCTCGGCCATTCGCTGACGCTGATCCCGCGGCGCCTCGAGGAACTGCCCCAATACCTGCTGCACTGCGGGTGATGCGCCGGCCATGGGACTCTGCGCATTGAGCGCGCCCATCACCTGCGAATAGCTACAGGTGGTGTTCACAGCCGAATCAAGCCTGGGATCTGCAGACGCGACCCCCGCGCCGGCAGACAGAGATATTGCCAAAGCACCGACGGCGACTGCCACTTTGATCGGCGATAGTTCAATCATGCGTAGACCTCCTCCCCCCGATGCCCGGACTCTACCCGCCCAAAGTGAATTCTCTTGGGGTTTTAACAATTTGCTACAGCACCCACAGATTCTGCGATTTGCCCAAGTTGGCGATTGGTCGCCGCGGCGCAGAACAAACGCAGGCAAATCAGCGTTCGTCGGGCGGAAGCATTAGCGAGCGCGCCACCGACCGAGGCGCCGTATCTCTCAACAACGCGCTCGCCGGGCGCTGGCGCACCTGCTGCGGCCACCAGAACCAACGTCCCAGCAGTGCGGCGATGGACGGCGTCATGAGCGCACGCACCACCAAAGTGTCCAACAGCAGGCCTATGCCGATCGTGGAACCCACCTGGCCGATGATCCGCAAGTCACTGACCACCATCGACATCATGGTGAACGCGAAGACCAGACCCGCGGCCGTCACCACCTTGCCGCTACCGCCCATGGCACGAATGATGCCGGTGTTGATTCCCGCGCCGATCTCTTCTCTCATCCGCGACACCAGCAGCAGGTTGTAATCGGACCCGACCGCCAAGAGGATGATCACCGACATCGCGAGCACGAGCCAGTGCAGGTCTATCCCGAGAATGTGCTGCCAGATCAGTACCGAGAGACCGAAGGCCGCACCCAGCGAAAGTGCCACCGTGCCAACGATGACGAGCGCAGCGATCAGGCTGCGCGTCACCAGCAGCATGATGACGAAGATCAGGCACAGCGCAGCGACCCCCGCGATCAGCAGGTCGTAGGTCGAGCCGTCCCGCATGTCCTTGAAAGTCGGTGCGGTGCCGGCCAGGTAGATCTTGGCGCTCTCCAGCGGAGTGACCTTCAGCGCCTCTTCGGCCGCCTTGACCACCGCGTCGACCCGCGAGATACCTTCCGGTGTCGCGGGGTCACCCCGATGCGAAATGATGAAACGAGCCGACTTCCCGTCGGGCGAGAAGAACAGGGTCATCGCACGCTGGAAATCCTCGTTCTGAAGGACTTCGGGAGGCAGGTAGAAGGAGTCGTCGTTTCGGGCGGCGTCGAATGCCTGGCCCATCGCGGTGGCGTTCGCGCTCATCTCGTCCATCATCGCCAGCGTGCCGGCCATGGTGCTGTGCATGGTCAGAAGCCCGGCTCTCATCGCCTTCATGCTCGCGATCATCTTCGGGAACTGCGCCATCAACTGCGGCATCAGCACATCGAGCTTGTCGGTCTCCTGACTGAGCTCACGCAACTTGTCGGAGACCGCATCCACACCGTCGATCGAGTCGAAAAGGGATCTCGTCGACCAGCAAAACGGGATGTCGAAACAATGCGGTTCCCAATAGAAATAGTTGCGGATCGGCCGGAAGAAGTCGTCGAAATCTGCGACGTGGTCCCGCAGCTCATCGGTGACAACTTCCAACTCGCGCGTGTTCTCCGTCATCCGATGTGTCGTTGTGGCCATTTGCTGCCCCACACCGTAGAGCCGCTGCGTGATATTGATCAGCGTGGTCATGTCGTCCGCCTGCTTCAACAGGTCTTTCATGCGATCCTTCTGGAACGGCATGACCTGTTTCTGATTGGCGCTCTGCAAGCTGAGCAGGAACGGTATCGATGTCCGGTCGATCGGGTTGCCCTCGGGCCGGGTGATCCCCTGCACGCGCGAGATGCCCGGGACGGCAAAGATCCCCTTGGCCACCTTGTTCAAGATCAGCAGATCCGAGGGGTTACGCATGTCGTGATCGGCCTCGAGCATGAGGATGTCCGGGGTCATTCGGGACTGCGGGAAGTGCCTCTCGGCAGCCGCATACCCGATGTTTGCCGGAATGTCTGAGGGCACGTAAAGGCGGTCGTTGTAGCTGGTCTGATAAGCCGGTAGCGCCAGCAACCCGGTCAGTGCGATGGCGCACGCGGTGACGAGAATGGGGGCCGGCCACCGCACGATCGCCGTTGCCAGCCGTCGCCAGCGCCGGACGATGATCTTGCGCTTGGGTTCGAAGAGCCCGAACCGACCCCCCACCGCGAGTACGGCGGGTACGAGCGTGAGTGCGACCGCGACCGCGACCACCATGGCGACGGCGGTCGGAATACCCATGGTCTGGAAGTACGGCAATCGGGCGAAACTCAGGCAGAAGATGGCGCCGGCGATGGTCAGGCCGGAGCCGAGGACGACCTTGGCCACACTTCGATATGTGGTGTAAAAGGCGGTTTCCCGGTCTTCGCCGGCTTGCCGCGCCTCCTGATATCGGCCGAGGAAGAAGATGCCGTAATCGGTGCCCACCGCGATGCCCAGCGATACCAGCAGATTGACCGCGAACGTCGACAGTCCGATGACCTGGTGCAGTCCCAGGAACGCGACCACTCCACGAGCGGCCTGGACCTGAATACCCACCATGAGGAGAAGAAGGACGGCGGTGACCACCGAACGGTAGACCAACAGCAACATGGCAAGGATCACCACGAGGGTGACGATGGTGATCTTGATGATCGATTTGTCCCCGGCGTGGTTCATGTCCGCGACCAACGGTGCGGGTCCGGTGACGTAGGCCTTCACTCCCACCGGAGACGGTGTGCGCGCCACGATGTCGCGGATCGATTCCACCGACTCGTTCGCAAGGGATTCGCCTTGGTTACCAGCCAGATTCAGCTGGACATAGACCGCCTTGTCGTCTGCGCTCTGGACCGCCGGTGCGGTGAGGGGGTCGCCCCAGTAGTCCTGCACGTGCTGCACGTGGCGGGTGTCGGCCTTCAACTGCCGCATCAGGTCGTCGTAGTAGCGGTGCGCCTCGTCGTCGAGAGGTTGTTGACTCTCCACGACGATCATCGCCACGCTGTCGGAATCCGATTCGCCGAAATTCTTGCCGATGCGCTGCATCGCATGGAAGGACGGCGCGTCCTTGGGAACCAGCGACACCGAATACTGCCTGCCGACCTGTTCCAGCGACGGAATGGCGAAGGTCGCGATCGCGACGAACACCAACCAGCCGAGGATGATCGGCACCGCCAAGCGGTGAATCATCCTCGCAATACGCGGTGGACCGTTGCGCGCCACGATCAGCGTTCATCGGGGTTGAGCAGCAGGGAGCGGACCAGCGGTCGGGGCCCGATGGGCCTCAGCAGCGCGCTGGCCGGTCGCTGCCGGACATGTAACGGCCACCAGAACCACCGGCCCAGCAGAGCCGCGATGGACGGCGTCATGAACGCACGTACGACCAAGGTGTCGAAGAGCAGACCGATGCCGATGGTCGAACCGACCTGGCCGATGGTGCGCACGTCGCTGGCCAACATCGCCAGCATGGTCGAGGCGAACACCAAGCCGGCGATTGTCACGACCTTGCCGCTGCCGGCCATCGCGCGAATGATGCCCGTGTTGATGCCCGCCGGGATCTCCTCTTTCATCCGGGACACCAACAACAGGTTGTAGTCGGAGCCGACCGCCAACAGGATGATGAGGGCGATCGCGAGCACGATCCAGTTCAGCTGGATGCCGAGAATGTGCTGCCAGATCAGGACTGACAGGCCGAAAGCCGCACCGAGGGACAGCGCGACCGTTCCCACGATCACCATCGCGGCGACCAGACTCCGGATCATGATCAGCATGATGATGAAGATCAGGCACAGTGCGGCGATTCCGGCGATCAGCAGGTCGTAGGTCGACCCGTCCACCTGATCTTTGGCCATCGCCGAGCTGCCGGTGAGATAGAGCCGGGCGTTCTCCAACGGTGTTCCCTTGAGCGCCTCCTCGGCCGCGGTTCGGATCGGTTCGACCCGCGAAATGCCTTCGGGGGTGGCCGGATCCCCTCGCTGGGAGATGAGCAGACGCGCCGTCTTCCCATCCGGCGACAGGAACACGTCCATGACTCGCTTGAAGTCCGCGTTCTTGAACACATCAGGCGGGATGTAGAAGGAATCGTCGTTCTGGGCGTCGTCGAAGGCGCGGCCCATAGCCGTTGCGCCATCGGACATCTCGTCCATCTGAGCCAGGATTCCGGCCATGGTGCTGCGCATCGACAGCATCATGGTCCGGGTGCTCTCCATGGTGGCGATCATCGCCGGGAACTGGGCGATCATCTGCGGCATGAGCAGGTTGAGTTGATCGAGGTTGCCGATCAGCTGGTGCATGGAGACGGTGAGCTTGTCGACACCGTCGAGTGCCTCGAAAAGCGATTTGATGGACCAGCACAGCGGGATGTTGAAGCAGTGTGGTTCCCAGTACAGGTAATTGCGGACGGGGCGCCAGAAGTCGTCGAAATCCGCCATGTGGTCGCGCAACTCGAGCGTGGTGTCTTCGAGCTCGTGTGTCTTGCCCACCAGGCTGTTGGTCGTGAGCGCGAGTTGCTGCATGAGCCCGTACATGCGCTGCATCGTGGCGATGGTCTTCGAGATCTCGTCGGCCTGGGTGAGCAAGTCGTTCATGCGGGCCTTCTGGAACGGCAAGAGCTGCAGTTGGCCGGCATTCGAGGAGCTGATGATGAACGGAATCGTGGTGTGCTTGAGGGGAATACCCTCCGGCCGGGTCGCGGCCTGCACGCGGGCCACCCCGGGAACGGCGAGCACGCCCTTGGTCAGCTTGTTCAGCACCAGAAAATCGGATGCGTTTCGCATGTCGTGGTCGGCCTCGACCAGCAACACGTCGGGCGAGGCCATCAGCGATTGCTGAAAATGCCGGCCGGCGGCCTCATACCCGGCATTGGCGGGTATGTCCTTGGGCAGATACTTCTGGTCGTTGTAGCCGGCCTGGTAGGCGGGCAGCGCCAACAAGCCGATCAGTGACACCGCGCAGGCGGCGACGAGGATGGGCGCAGGCCAGCGGACGATCGCCGTGCCGATGCGGCGCCATCGCCGGGCGATGATCTTGCGCTTGGGCTCGAACAGGCCGAATCGGCTGCCCAGCGCAAGAACCGCCGGGATCAGCGTCAGCGCCACCGCCACCGCCACCATCATGCCGAGGGCACACGGGATGCCGAGGGTCCGAAAGTAGGGCAACCGGGTGAAGCTGAGACAGAAAACGGCGCCGGCGATGGTCAGACCGGAGGCCAACACCACCTTGCCGACGCTGCGATACGTGGTGTAGAAGGACAACTCTCGGTCTTCGCCCGCCTGCCGTGCCTCTTGGTAGCGCCCGACGAAGAAGATTCCGTAGTCGGTTCCGGCCGCGATGCCGAGAGTCACCAGAAGGTTGACTGCATAGGTGGACAGGCCGATGAGCCCTTGATCGCCGAGAAGGGCCACCACACCTCGGGCCACCTGTAATTGGATACCCACCAGGAACAGCAGGATCACGGCCGTGAAGATCGAGCGGAAGAAGAACAGCAGCATCGTCAGGATCACTGCAAGGCTCAGACCCGTCACCAGCAGAACGGTCTTGTTGCCACTCGCGCTCAGGTCGGCGACCATCGCTGCCGGCCCGGTGACGTAGGCCTTGACCCCCGGTGGAGGTGAACTGCGGTCGACGATGCCGCGGACCACTTCCAGGGACTCGTTCGACAGCGGCTGGCCGAGATCGCCCGCGAGACCCATCTGGACGTATACGGCCTTGTTGTCGGCACTCTGGGCCGCGCCGGCCATGAGCGGGTCGCCCCAGAAATCCTGCACATGCTGAATGTGGGCCGGATCGGCTTTCAGCTGGCGGATCAGATCGTTGTAGTAGCGGTGCGCCTCATCGCCGAGTGGTTGCTCCCCCTCGAGCACGATGATCGCCGCGCTGTTCGAGGTGGCTTCGTGGAAGTTCCTCCCCATGCGTTGGACCGCCTCGAACGACGGCGCGTCGCCGGGGATCAGCGATACGGAGTGCTCCTTCTCCACTTGCTCCAGCGGAGGTACGACGGCGCTCAGGACATATGCGATCACCACCCAGCCGAGGATGATCGGGACCGCGAGTGTGCGGATCATCCTCGCGATGAACGGCGGTTTGGCCCCTGGCGTCGGACTCTCCGTCGGGTTCGGATTCGGGCTCGCCGTCGGGCTGCTCATGCGGCCTTCAGAAGGCAGTAGGTGAAGGCACTTTCGCCGTTCTCGACTCTTTCCGACTTCACCTTGTCATCGATGATGATGCGGCAGCCGATTCTGTCGCTGTCGCCCTGCGCGATGACGTTGACCATCGAGGTGGCCTCGCTCATCGGGAACTTCAATGACCATGGCAGGCTTGCACCTTCGACGAACTGCGGCTCGGCGTCGACGTCGAAATAGCTGATGTTGGCGACCGTCCCAGGTGGGCCGAATACCTCGTACACCAGCTGCTTGGGGTCGTAGGGCTTGCGCTCCTCAAGCTCGGTGTCGGCATAAGCAGGGCGGGTCTCGGAACCGAAAACCTTGTGCAGCCGAAGGACGGTGAATCCTCCTGCACCCAGGACCACCAATATCAACAGCGGAATCCAAACCCGCTTCAGAACCCCCACGTTCAAGTACCCCCTGAATCCGCGGTCTAGTCCGGACCATCCACGCCACAGGAGCCGGCGAAGTACATCGACCGCGATCCTCGGCGAGGCATCGGCAACACTGATGCGGTTGGCATTCGAACCCAGCCGGGCGCTGTGGTCACGGCAGACACACGGTAGCTCGGGCAGGACAGTTCGAACCTGACAAGTAGATCATTCAGGCCACCTCCATATCGGCCCATTCCCAAGGTGATACGGGATCGTAATCCATATCGCACACCGTCGAAGTGGGAACGGAATTTAACGCAGCTAATAGTCTCGCATCTCTGAGCAATCGCTGCGGGACAGCTGTGGGTCGGGGTCATTTCGCGATTTCTACGCACGTCCGCAGGCGCCAACCAGGAAGAAGTCCAGAATTACCTCGTTTACGACGTTCGGCCGCTCCAGAAAACCGAGGTGTCCGGTATCGGCGATTTCGAGATATCGCCCGTTGGGCAACGCATCTGCCACCTCTGCTCCCAGGTACGGCGGCATCACGAGATCGTCGGCAAATCCGATGACGAGGACGTCGGTGGTGATCGTACGGTAGGCGGGTCGCCGATCGCTTCGCGGCGCGACGCCATATTGAGCGCGAATACCTGGTGTCACCTTCGCCGGCCACCTGGTGAACATGTCGATCCAGTCACGTACGGCTTCCTCATCATTCAGCGTTCTCGGTGAAAAGCTCTCAAGCAAGCGTAGTTTCGCATCATAGGTGGCCGGCAACCGCACCCCGGCACCGGCCAAATCCTCTTCGGCGGTACGGAAGAATTCCCGCGTGCGGTCGTGACGGGCCCGGGTTGCCATCAATGCGGCCTGCCGTATCAGTTCGGGACGGGACAGCATCAATTCCTGTGCGATATATGAGCCCATCGAGACCGCCACCACCCGGACGGGTCCAAGATCGAGTCGCTCGATCAGCTCGGCCGTGTCAGCAACCATTGTCGCCGAGCTGAAGCCCTCGGCGTCCGACGTCGCGCCCACTCCTCTGTTGTCGAACGTGATCACCCGATATCCGGCGGCGCGGAATGCGGGTACTTGATGGAGATCCCAGGTCCGCCCTACCCCGCCCTGACCGGCGATGAACAACACTGGCTCCCCGTCGCCGCCGTGATCGGCGTAGGCAAGGTTCACGTTCCATTCCCCGAACAGGCACTCACGCGTCCAGCCTGGCGAATTCGCCCTGCCGGTACTGATCGACACAGGCCGCACGCCGGACCTTGCCGCTCGTGGTGATCGGGATAGAACCTGGAGGCACCAGAACAAGGTCGGCCACTCCCAGACTGTGGGTGTTGAAGATGGCCGAGGTGACATCACGCTTGACCGCCGAGATTTGCTCGGCCGGTCCATCGACCGATTCCGACGGCTTCCTGAATTCGATGATGACGACCAACTTTTCGGTAGCGCCGTCCGGGACTGCGATGGCCGCACACCGGCCCCGGCTGATCTCCTGGATGGTCGCCTCGATGTCATCGGGAGAGTGATTACGCCCGTACACGATCAGCAGATCCTTGATCCGGCCGATGACGTACAACTCGTCGTCGAAAATGAATCCCGAATCCCCGGTGCGCAGCCACGGGCCTTCGGGCGTAACCACCGCCGGAGCGGCAATCCTCGCACCGAAGGTCGACTCGGTTGCATCCGGCCTGTTCCAGTAGCCGCTTGCGACGTTGTCGCCGTATACCCAGATCTCCCCGACGGTTCCGGGCGGACACTCGGCGTTGGTCTCGGGGTCGACGATCCTGATCGTCGGCGAGACCGGGCTGCCGTAACTGACCAGCGGGGTGCCCGTTCCGGTCTCACAGCGCTGCGCGGTGCCGGCAGTCAGCGTTTCGGATTCGAAACGCACGATCGCCGGCGGTTCGCCCGCTTCGCGGGTTGCAATGTACACCGTGGCCTCGGCCATCCCGTAGGAAGGCCGTATCACCGCGGGGTCCAGGTTGAATTTGGCGAAGCGCTGGGTGAAGCGCTCGAGCGTTGCGGGGTGAACCCGCTCGCTACCAGTGATGATGACAAGAATCTGAGAGAGATCGAGCCCGGCCATGTCCGCGTCCGACGTCTTGCGCACCGCCAGTTCGAACGCGAAGTTCGGTGCAGCCGTGTAGGTACGGCCGTTGGTCGCGAGCATCTGCATCCACCGTGCGGGGCGTTGCAGGAATGCCACCGGGCTCATCAGGACGGCGGGGACTCCTGCCAGCACCGGCCCGCAGACTCCGAGGTACAAACCCATGTCGTGATAGAAGGGCAGCCACGACACGATGGCCGAGCCCTCTGGGACGACATTTCCGAAGTCGGCGAAGTAACCGGACATCAGCTGTTCGAAGTTGGCCAAGAGGTTTCGGTGCGACATCATGACCCCGGCCGGCTGCCGGGTCGACCCGGATGTGTACTGCAAATACGCGGTATCCGTGGGATTTTCGCTGTGTGATGCCAGCCCGCCTGCAGCGTCGAGATCCAGGGTGTCGACCTCGACGATCGCCGGTGCGGCCAGGGAATTGGCCCTGAGGTAGTCGGTGACTGCACCGGAGACCGCGGAGGTGGTCAGGATCACCGTGGGCTCCGCATCTTGCAGCACCGAGCTGACCCGCTCATCGCTGACACCTCCCATGGGAACCGCCAACGGAACGGCGATCCGGCCCGCCTGTAGCGCGCCGTAGAAGGCGACGATGTAGTCCAACCCCTGTGGCGCAAGGATGAGGGCGCGGTCGCCGGGTGAGCCGAAGCCGCCGAGCGCCCGCGCCACGTTGCACGCACGCCGGTACAGCTGCGAGTACGTCAGGCTCTCTGCCGACCCCTCGGAATTATGTTCATAGTCAACAAACGTCATCGCCGTGTCGTCGCCCTGCAGACCCGCCCGCTCCTGCAACAACGTCAAAATGGATGCCTCGCCCACGGGAGTCAGGGTATCGCGGTAAGCGCGCCGAGATATCCGGATCAGCCAGCAAACTAAATTTGAGTAGCCTTATGAATCACATCCACGTCATTCCGCGCCAACCGGCCAAAGTGAGCGAAACAGTGCCGCGAAAGCGGCGAAACGGCCCTGATCTTGACTGTTAGGGCTTGAGCAGGCAAAAGACCCCGAAGTAGTTGAAATCGCCTACATCTCACCTGCGGATCGAACAGATCGCGAGACAACTTTGCGCAGCGAACATACTGTTAACGTTTGTGAGCGCCCGCGACGGGCGTTGAGCCGCTAATGGACGCTCGCTACCGGCGATCAAATTCTGCGGCTCGGCGTTCGAATGCAGGTTTCTGGTCTCATCGCGGACGATCCGCGGAAAGGCTTGCCGGGAGGAGTGCGAATTGAATGCATCCGAAATAGTGCACGGGGGGCTTCCGGGATCGGAGTCCGGAATCGGCACCGCCCACGTGCCCGCCGCACACGTCACCCCGGTTGCCATCATCGGCATGTCCTGCCGGCTCCCGGGCGGCATCGACTCCCCCGAGCGTCTGTGGGAGGCCTTGATCCGGGGCGATGACCTGGTGACCGAGGTTCCGCCGGACCGCTGGGACGCCGACGAATACTACGACCCTGAGCCAGGAGTGCCCGGCCGGTCGGTGTCGAAGTGGGGTGCGTTCCTCGACGACGTTGCCGGCTTCGACGCAGAGTTCTTCGGCATCAACGAACGTGAAAGTGCCGCACTCGATCCGCAGCAGCGGCTGTTGCTGGAGACCGCCTGGGAGGCGATGGAGCACGCCGGACTCACGCGGGATGCGCTTGCCGATTCACTGACAGGTGTGTTCGTCGGAATGACACACGCCGATTACCAGATGCTGGCAGCTGACGCTCAGGTCCTCGAAGCCGCATATGGCTTCAGCGGCAACAACTTCAGCCTGGCATCCGGTCGGATCGCCTACGCGCTCGGGGTGCACGGCCCTGC
Source organism: Mycobacterium shunyiense (assembly GCF_058270035.1). Taxonomy (NCBI): domain Bacteria; kingdom Bacillati; phylum Actinomycetota; class Actinomycetes; order Mycobacteriales; family Mycobacteriaceae; genus Mycobacterium; species Mycobacterium shunyiense. Next base: position 73,056 of record NZ_JBZDPT010000045.1, read on the forward strand.
ACTCACGGTCGACACGGCATGCTCCTCGGGCCTGACGGCAGTACACCTGGCGTGTCGAAGCCTGCACGAGGGGGAGAGCGATTTCGCCCTTGCGGGCGGCGCCACATTGGCATTGGATCCGCGCAAGTTCGCTTCCGGTTCGGCCGAGGGCATGCTGTCGGCGACCGGGCACTGCCACGCCTTCGATATCGCAGCCGACGGGTTCGTAAGTGGTGAAGGCTGTGTCGTGGTCTTGCTCAAACGATTGGCCGACGCCGTTCGGGACGGCGACCGTATCCTGGCGGTCGTACGTGGCACAGCCGCCAATCAAGACGGCCACACCGTGAATATCGCAACGCCGTCGGATGCCGCCCAGACCGCGGTCTATCGGGCGGCCCTGGCCGCAGCGGGGGTGGATCCCGGGACCGTCGGAATGGTCGAGGCGCACGGCACCGGGACACCGGTGGGCGACCCCATCGAATACGCCAGCCTGGCCAAGGTTTACGGCATCGACGGTCCCTGCGCACTCGCGTCGGTCAAGACCAACCTCGGACATGCGCAGGCGGCCTCGGGTGCCGTGGGGCTGATGAAGGCGGTCCTCGCCGTGCAGCACGGCGAGGTTCCGCAGAACCTCCATTTCACCCGCCTGCCGGACAAACTCGCCGCGATTCCGACCAATCTGTTTGTGCCGCAGGAGACAACACCGTGGTGCACCAACGGGCACCACCCTCGGCGCGCGGCGGTGTCCTCCTATGGGCTCTCGGGTACCAATGTCCACGCGATCGTCGAGCAGGCACCCGCACCACTCCGGGAATCCGCGACGGGCCCGTCTGCTGCGTCCTTGCTGTTCCCATTGTCATCCACCTCGGCCGAAGAGCTGCGTCGCACAGCAGGCCGGCTGGCCGACTGGGTGGAAGCCCACAGCGATGTCGCCTTGACGGATCTGGCCTACACCTTGGCCTGCCGCCGCGTACACCGGCCGGTACGCACCGCCGTCAGTGCCGGGAGCCGACCGGAACTTGTTGCCGGCTTGCGCGAGGTCGCCGAGGGTGACACCCCCTATCAAGCCGCAGTGGGGCGCGACGACCGAGGACCGGTGTGGGTGTTCTCCGGTCAGGGTTCGCAATGGGCAGGAATGGGCGCCGATCTGCTGGCGACCGAACCTGTGTTCGCCGCCATCGTGGCGCAGGCCGAACCGATCATTGCGGCAGAGTCGGGATTCTCTGTGACCGAGGCGATGTCGTCGGCGGAGATCGTGACCGGCCAGGGCCGGTTGCAGCCGACGTTGTTCACCATGCAAGTCGCCATGGCAGCCACCATGAGGGCGCATGGGGTGCACCCCGGGGCCGTCATCGGCCACTCCCTGGGCGAAGGCGCAGCCGCTGTCGTCGCCGGGGCGCTCTCTCTGGAGGACGGGCTGCGACTCATCTGCCGCCGGTCCCGGCTGATGTCCCGGATCGCCGGCAAGGGCGCGACTGCGGCCGTGGAACTTCCGGCCAAACAGGTGCTTTCGGAGTTGACGGGCCGCGGCATCAACGACGTTGTGGTGGCGGTTGTCGCTTCGCCGAAGTCCACTGTCGTCGCCGGCACCACGCAGACAGTGCGAGACCTGGTGGCCGACTGGGAACAACGTGGCATCATGGCTCGCGAAGTTCCTGTCGACGTGGCCTTCCATTCGCCCCAGGTGGAACCGATCGTCAGCGATCTCACCGAGGCCCTCGCGGATCTCAAGCCGATGACGCCGGAGATCCCGTTCTATTCGGCGACCCTGTTCGATCCGCGGGAGCAGCCGGTGTGCGATGCCCAGTACTGGGTGACCAACATGCGCAAGATGGTGCGTTTCGCCACCGCGGTACAAGCTGCACTGGAGGACGGCCACCGGGTCTTCGCCGAGCTTTCGCCGCATCCGCTGCTCACCCGAGCCTTGGAGCAGACCGCCGCCGGCCGCGAGACACCGATGGCCGCTCTGGCCGCGATGCGTCGTCAGCAACCGATGCCGAAGGGGCTACGCGGGCTCCTGGTCGACCTTCACAGTGCCGGCGCCGAGGTCGACTTCTCGGTGCTGTGCCCGAGTGGACAGCTGGTGGACGCACCGCTGCCGACCTGGACGCACCGCCGGCTGTGGCTCAGCGGCGGTGGCCAGGAAGCCCCGACCCACGGCGGTTGCACCATCGCGGTGCATCCGCTGTTGGGTGCCAACGTCCGGTTGCACGAGGAACCGGAACGCTATGTGTGGCAGTCCGATGTCGGCACCGGAGCCCAACCGTGGCTCGAAGATCACCAGGTTCGCTCGGTCGCGGTGCTCCCCGGTGCCGCGTACTGCGAGATGGCGCTGGCTGCCGCCGAAACCGTGATCGGTGAGGTCTCCGAAGTTCGCGACATCCGGTTCGAGCAGGCATTGCTGCTGGACGAACAGACGGTGATCGGCGCATCGGCAACGGTATCGGCTCCCGGCGTCGCCGACTTCACTGTGGAAACCGACGAGGAGGGCCAGCAGACGCGGCATGCAACGGCTGTCCTGCGGGCCGCGGCGGATGAGATTCCGCCCAGCTATGACATTTCCGCGATCCTGACGGCCCATCCCTGCGACGAGGATGGCTCCGAGGTGCGTAATCGGGTGGGTCAGCATGGCATTCAGTACGGCCCGGCATTCGCCGGTCTCGTCACCGTGTACACCGGCGAGGCAGAGGCGCGCACGGTGCTCGCCGAGGTGGCGCTCCCCCGTTCGATCCGCTCACAGCAGGATGCCTACGGGGTACATCCGGCGCTGCTCGATGCTTGTTTCCAATCGGTCGAGGCTCACCCCGATGTCCAAGCGCTCGGCGGAGACGTGCTCGGCCTGCCGCTGGGGGTCCGAAGGTTGCGCACGTACGGCCCGGCCCGCAACGCGCGCTACTGCTATACGCGGTTGACCGCCGCTGACGCCACGGGCATCGAGGCCGACATCGACGTTCTGGACACCGATGGCACTGTGCTGCTGAGTGTGCAGGGTTTGCGCCTGGGCGCCGGCGCGTCCGCCGGCACACGCGACGACCAGGTTTTCAGCGAGAGACTGCTCGCCGTCGAATGGCGTCAGCGGGAATTGCCGGAGGTGCAGTACGCCGACGCCGGTTCATGGCTGGTGATCAGCGCCGCCGCGGGCCCGGACGTGGTTGCCGACAAGCTGTGCGACATCCTGAAAGATCGTGGCGCACTGTGCACCAGCATGAGTTGGCCCAACCAGGCCGATGACTCACTCACCTGCGAGCAACTCGGCAATCATCTACGGGCCGGCCGCTTCACCGGGGTGGTCATCGTGACCGCGCCGAATGAGGGTGAACATGCCGAGCAGTCACCGTTTTTGGGTCGTGAATACGTTCGTCATCTGGTCCATATGACCCGCGAATTGCCGGAGATAAGCGGCGAACTGCCCCGCCTGTACGTCGTGACCCGTAACGCGCAGACGGTGGTGGCCGGAGATGTGGCAAATCTGGATCAAGCCGAACTTCGCGGCCTGATCCGGGTCATCGGCACCGAACACCCGCATCTGGCCGCCACGCAGATCGATGTGGACCAGACCGTCGACGTGGAGCAGTTGGGCGCACAGCTGCTCAGCGGATCCGATGAGGACGAGACAGCATGGCGCAACGGGCGCTGGTACACGGCCAGGCTGTGCCTTGCCCCGCTGCGTCCCGAGGAGCGGCAGACCACCATCGCCCATCACGAACGCGACCGGATGCGGCTGCAGATCCGCACGCCAGGGGACCTGGAGTCGATGGAACTCGTAGCCTGCGAACATGTTCCGCCGGGGCCGGGACAGATCGAGGTCGCAGTCACGGCCTCCAGCATCAACTTCGCCGATGTGCTGGTCGCTTTCGGCCGCTATCCCGCCTTTGACGGCCGGCTTCCCCAGCTCGGCATCGACTTTGCGGGGGTGGTGACCGCAGTCGGACTCGGTGTCACCGACCACAAGGTCGGTGACCACGTCGGCGGTCTGTGTGCCGAGGGCTGTTGGGGTACGTTCGTCACCTGTGACGCGCGCCTGGCCGCCACCTTGCCGTCCGGGTTGTCCGACGCCGAGGCAGCGGCATTGACCATCGCGACCGCGACCGCCTATTACGGCCTCAATGACATGGCCCGGATCAAGGCGGGCGACAAGGTGCTGATCCACTCGGCGACCGGCGGGGTCGGCCAGGCCGCCATGGCCATCGCCCGCGCCGCCGGCGCGGAGATCTTCGCCACGGCCGGCAGTGAGCAGCGCCGGCAGTTGCTGCGGGACATGGGCGTTGAGCATGTCTACGACTCGCGGACCCTGGAGTTCGCCGATCGGATTCGCCTGGACACCCAGGGATACGGGGTGGACATCGTGCTCAATTCGGTGACCGGTGCCGCACAGCGCGCCGGGCTCGAATTGCTTGCATTCGGTGGGCGATTCGTGGAGATCGGCAAGCGGGACATCTACGGCGACACCCGGTTGGGGCTCTTCCCCTTCCGGCGCAACCTGTCGTTCTACGCCGTCGACCTGGCGCTGATGTCCGTCAGCCACCCGGATCAACTACGGGAACTGCTGTCCACCGTGTATCTGCTGACCGCCGAAGGCGACCTGCCGAGGCCCGAGTTCACCCGCTATCCGCTCGCCGATGCGGCCACCGCCATCCGGATGATGAGCGGTGCACAACACACCGGCAAGCTCGTGCTCGACATCCCGCATACCGGCTCCACCCGCCTTGTGGTTCCGCCGTCTCAGGTGCGGGTGTACCGGCCGGACGGCGCATACATCGTCACCGGTGGTCTCGGAGGCCTCGGATTGTTCATGGCCGAGAGAATGGCGGCCAACGGGTGCGGACGTATCGTGCTGTCCTCTCGATCACAACCGAGCGAACCGGCATCGAAGATCATTGATCGCATTCGCGCGACCGGCGTCGACGTACTGGTCGAGTGCGGCGACATCGCCGAACCGAGTACCGCGGAACGATTGGTGGCAGTCGCAACCGCCGACGGGCTCCCGGTGCGGGGGGTGTTGCACGCAGCCGGCGTGATCGAGGATGCCGCGCTGACCAACATCACCGACGAGCTCATCGAGCGGGACTGGGCACCAAAGGTCTACGGCGCGTGGAATCTCCACACCGCGACCGCCGACCAGCCTTTGGACTGGTTCTGTTCGTTCTCGTCGGCGGCAGCACTGGTGGGGTCCCCCGGGCAGGGAGCCTACGCCGCGGCCAACAGCTGGCTGGACGCGTTCAGCTTGTGGCGCCGGTCCAAGGGGTTACCGGGCACCGCCATCGCCTGGGGGGCGTGGGGGCAGATTGGCCGCGGCACCGCGCTGGCCGAGAACGCCGGCATCGCCATCGCGCCCGACGAAGGTGCGTATGCGTTCGAAGCACTGCTGCGCCACGACCGGGCGTACACCGGCTACGCGCCGATCATCGGCGCGCCGTGGCTGAGCGTGTTCGCCGAACGCAGCCCGTTCGCCGAGGCATTCCGGTCGACCGGCCACAGTTCAACGGGCACAAGCAAGCTGCACGCCGAGCTCGACGAGCTTCCCCCGGAAGAGTGGGCAGGCAAGTTGCGGCACGTCATCTCCGATCAGGTGAGCGTGATCCTGCGGCGCAGTGTGGACCCGGACCGCCCGCTCTCTGAGTACGGCATGGATTCACTGGGAGCACTCGAATTACGAACCCGCATCGAGAACGAAACCGGAATACGCATCTCGGCAACAGGGATCACGACCGTACACGGCTTGGCAGACCTGCTGTGCGAAAAACTCCTGCCCGCAGGGGCTGCCTGACATGCCGGGCGGGAAGCGGTTGAGCCAGATTCTCTACAGCAAATTCTGCAACCGGCATATGAATCGCTGCGCCCAGCGGCCCACGAAGCCTGGGGCCGAACCCCTTGAGGTGGGTCGGACACGTCCGTCAACGCTCGCTTACTCGGTCCGCGGGAGCCCCCGAGCCGTTCGGTATCGACCACTTCACGATTCAGTGGACACGTGCACAAAGTGGCTTAAATAGACTATGTAGCAGTCAATTTGGAGTACACGTTGCTGAAAGAGCGGGGAAGAACAGCAGAATAGCACCGAGAGCGACGGGAGCCGATCCCGAGGGGCGCGCGCAGCCGAGAGGAACCACACATCACAACTTGCGCAGCCCCATGGATTCGCATGGCCAATCGAGCTCGGAATAGACAGGATGAAGTTTCAAGAACCCAAACAGCAAATAACAACCAAGGTAGGATTCCGGTCATGTGGGGCTCGTTGGTAGTACTAGCGCTTTTGACCACCATCAATCCGGTACGCCTCGGAATCATCCTCTTGGTGCTCTCGCGTCCGCGGCCCGTGCAGAATCTGCTCGCCTACTGGGCCGGCGCAGTGCTGATCGGAATGGCCAGCCTCGTCATTCCGCTGATCGTGCTCCACTCCACTCCGGCGTCGTCCGCGTTCGCGAGAAAATTCGCTCATCCCACCGCCGACCCGCTCACGCAGCGCATCACCATCGGCATAGGGGTCCTGCTCCTGGCGATCGCCGCGTTCATGGTGGCCCGCGGATTGATGCGCAAACCGGTCGCCGTGGGCAGTCATCGGAGGGTGGCAGGAGACGGCGCCGGCGCCACCTCGACACTCGTGGACGACTCGGGCGCACCGCCGGCCATCACCCGGCTGTTGTACTCCACCCCAGCCGATTCCGACGGCGATGCTGATCCGAAATCACGGCGGTTGATCGGACGATTTCGCGAAGCCTGGCAGAACGGCTCCCCCTGGATCCCGTTCGTCATCGGGGTCATCGTGGTCCCGCCGCTCGACGGGATTCTGTTCGCGCTCGCCATCGTCGTCGCCTCGGGTGCCTCGTTCGAAGTCCAGTTGATCGCGCTGATCGCCTTCGTCTTCGGCGTACTGCTCGTGGAGGAGTTCATCCTCATCAGCAACGTCGTCGCACCGGCGAGAACTCAAGCGGTACTCCGTCGATTGCACGAATGGGCACACACCCACCGCCGAAAGTTCGTCGCGGCCATCCTCGCCGTTGTGGGGTTGTCACTCATGGCCAGGGGCATGGGAGGCCTCTGAGATTGCGGCGGCTCGGTATTCTCCTCGTTGCTAGCCAACGTAGGTTGATCTGTGGGGATGGAATCACATGTCTGCACCTGTCGAACAGTTGGAGTTTCAGGCGGAGGCACGCCAACTCCTGGATCTGCTGGTCCACTCGGTCTACTCCAACAAGGACTCGTTTCTTCGAGAGCTGATCTCGAACGCGTCCGACGCCTTGGACAAGCTCCGCCTCGAAACGCTGCGGAACAAGGACCTGACCGCTGACATCTCTGACCTCCACATCGATATCGAGGTCGGGCGGAATCCGCGAACGCTGACCGTGCGCGACAACGGTATCGGGATGACACGCGAAGAAGTAGTCGACCTGATCGGCACCCTCGCCAAATCCGGCACCGGCGAGCTGCGCCGGCAACTACAGGAAGCCAAGAAGTCGGCCGACTCCGAGGAATTGATCGGACAGTTCGGCGTCGGGTTCTACTCCACGTTCATGGTGGCGGACAAGGTCGAACTGCTCACCAGAAAGGCCGGGGAGAGTGGGGCGACCCGTTGGGTGTCGAGCGGCGACGGTACCTACACCATCGAGTCCGTCGATGACGCTCCGCAGGGCACGTCGGTCACGCTGTACCTCAAACCCGAGGACGTCGACGACCAGCTTCACGACTACACCGCTGAGTGGAAGATCCGAGAGCTTGTCAAGAAGTACTCCGACTTCATCGCCTGGCCCGTCCGCATGCAGGTCGAGCAACACACGCCGGCTGCCGAGGAAGGCGGTCCAGACACCGTCACCGTGGAAACCCAGACGCTCAACTCGATGAAGGCGTTGTGGGCCAAGCCCAAAGACGAGGTTTCCGAAGAGGAATACCACGAGTTCTACAAGCACATCGCCCATGCCTGGGACGATCCGCTCGCCGTCATCTCGATGAGGGGCGAGGGCAGTTTCGAATACCAGGCCTTGTTGTTCATTCCGTCGCATGCCCCGTTCGACCTGTTCACCAGGGACGCCAAGACCGGCGTCCAGCTCTACATCAAGCGCGTCTTCGTGATGGGAGATTGCGAAGAGCTCATGCCCGGCTATCTGCGCTTCGTCAAGGGCGTCGTGGACGCACAGGGCATGTCACTCAATGTCTCTCGCGAGATCCTGCAACAAGACCGGCAGGTCACCGCGATTCGCCGCCGGCTGACCAAGAAGGTCCTGTCGACCATCGCGGATCTGCAGGCCGGCAAGCCCGAGGACTACCGCACCTTCTGGACACAATTCGGCGCCGTCCTCAAAGAGGGTCTGATGTCGGACGTGGACAATCAGGACACGCTGCTGCGGATTTCGTCCTTCGCCACCACGTTCTCCGACCCCGAGAACGACAGGGGCGTGACGACGCTGCCGGAGTACGTCGCACGTATGAAGGATGGGCAGGAACAGATCTTCTACGCGACGGGGCCCTCTGTAGAGCAACTCCAAAAGTCACCACATCTGGAGGCGTTCAAGGCCAAAGGCTACGAGGTGCTCCTGCTCACCGACCCGGTCGACGAGGTTTGGGTTGGCTCGGTACCTGAATTCGACGGCAAGCCACTGCAGTCGGTCGCCAGGGGTGAGGTCGATCTCGACTCCGAGGAAGACAAAGCCGCGCATGAGGCCGCACGAGAGGCTCAGAAGCAGGAGTTCGCCGAACTCATGGCCTGGCTGAAGGAGACGCTGAGCGAACGGGTCTCCGAAGTGCGCTTGTCCAGTCGCTTGACCGAATCCCCGGCCTGTCTGATCACCCCCACATTCGGAATCACGCCGGCATTGGCGCGCATGTACCGGGCGTCCGGACAGACCGTTCCGATCGGCAAGCGGATCCTCGAGCTCAACCCGAGCCATCCGCTGGTCATCGGCTTGCGTCAGGCACATTCGACGAGCGTCGATGATGCCGGTTCCCATCGGCTCGCCGAGACCGCTGAATTGCTCTACGGCACAGCTCTTCTTGCCGAAGGCGGGCTGCCCGACGATCCGGCCAGGTTCGCCGGAATTCTCGCCGATCGCTTGGCCAACACTGTGTAAAAGGTGCTATCGCAGCAGATTCCGGAACATTTCGTTGCAATTGTCAGGTAAATCGGCGTTCGGCCTCGTACCGTACAAAAATGAGCAACGTACTCGACCTGCTCGATCAGACAATGTACGACATCAACCAAGCCACCCGATCGAGCACTCTGCTGCAGTGCGTCTGGGAGTACGACCGTCCGATCGACATCGTCGGTCTACAGCGGTTTCACGGCCATATCCAGCGAGGGCGGCTTTCTCGCTGCATCGCCCGGTCACCCTTGCCGTTCGGCCGCAGCCGGTGGGTGCAGCCCGAAAACTCATCTGAGCTGGAGATCGTCGAGTTGGCGCGCCCGCGTGCGGCATTCGATGATTGGCTCAACGAGCAGGTCACCAGCCCACTGGATTCCGAGCACGGACCCGGTTGGCATCTCGCGACCTTGCCGTTCACCGAGGGTGGGGCGGGCGTGAGTTTGGTCATCTCGCACTGTCTGGCCGATGGCGTCGGGTTGTGGCAGGCGATGATGGAGGCCGCGCTCGGCCAGGACGACCCGATCAACTGGCCGCCTGCCGGGTCACGCGGACGCTGGCAGGCCATCCGGCAAGATGCCGGACAAACCGTGAGGGACATTCCGGCCATAGGCCGTGCGATCGTCGGCGCGATACGACTGGGGCAGCAAGGGCACAAAGGCACCGGAGCTGCCGCGCCGCCCACCACTGCTTCGCCTGCGCCGCCGGAATCCGACGAATCTCATCTTCTCCCAACGGCAACCATCTTCATCGATGCCGACAAATGGGACGCCTGCGCCCACGCACTCGGCGGTACCCGAAACACGCTGCTGGTGGGGCTGGCGGCTCGTCTCGCCCAACGTGCCGGACGTGTTGCGACAGACGGTTCGGTGGTCGTCACGCTCCCAGTCAACGAACGCACCCCGGGCGATACCCGCGCCAACGCGATCGGCGGCGTACGTGCCACGGTCGATCCCGCATCGGCGACGACTGACCTACGCAGTATCCGAGCAGCAGTCAAGCAGGAACTCATTCGGCACTCGGAAGAGCCCGACCCTCAGCAGGTCCTGAATGCCCTGGTACCTCTCATGTCCGAGAGGGTCCTCAACGCCGCCCGGGGAGCGACCAGAGGCAACCCCTTCAATCTCGTCGGCGCGTCGAACGTCGGAGAGGTCGATCCCGCCGCCGGCCGGGCAGATGGGACGGACGCCGCATTGTTCGCCTTGAGGTTGCACCACCTCGGGGTGTCCGCGTCGACGCTGCACCGGTACGGCGGTGTTCAGACCATGCTCTCGGGAACTGTGAACGGACAGTTTTTCATCTCGCTGATTTCTTACCTGCCTGGACGCGCCAACTCTAACGATGAACTGCGCCTTGATCTTTCGACCGCTTTGAAGGAGTTCTCGCTCACCGGCACTTTTCTGTGAAGGGCGACGCCAGCACTTACCAAACGCCTGGCACCAGGCGATAGCGAACCTTCTGCATATATTCGCGATAGCCGGCCAACTCTTCTTGAAGCAGCGCTTCTTCATCGTGGATGCGGAACGCGAAGACGAGTACAGACGGGATGATGAAGATCAACCCCCAGTAGGATCCGAGCGCCAGAGGCACACCTACCAGCAGAAATGCGTTGCACGTGTACATGGGGTGCCGCACCAGCCCGTAGAGACCGGTAGAGACGAGTTGCTGGCCGGCTTCCACCCGCACCGTGACCGCGGCATGGCTGTTCTGGACGAGCACCACTTGGACAATGGTGATTCCAATTGCGACCAGGATGTTTCCGACTATGGACATCGCTGTCGGCACTGCGGACCAGCCAAATCGGTGGTCGAGGGCGCTGACGATCAGCATTGCCGCGCCGAGCAGAAACACTCCGCTCACGACCACTTTTTGAAACGGGCGGGTCTCCGCGGTCGGTATTCGTCGCTCCAAGACCTCGGGATTCGTCCGCAGGAAATAGATGCTCGAGACCCATCCGGTGGTTGCGATCACGGCCAAAAGAACCCAGGCCTGCCAGTAGTTCGGCGTGCCGGCCGGCACAAACACGAACAGTGCGTAGGACACCAGCCCCAGCGTGCCCGTGAACAGCATTCGCAAAATGTTCCTCATCACCCCTCCTGGGTTAAACGCGAGACTTGGACCGGCTACGTCAGCAGTCCAGTGAAGTCGAAAGGTGCCCGCCATACTCGCTCAGCGACTCGGCATTGAACATCTGGAAATGCGTGCAGTCGACAGTGGTCACCTCGATATCACCGTCGACAAACGGTCCCCAACTCTTCAGACAGGACCGAATGGCCGCCCGACTGCGGAACCTGCTCCATCCCGAGCGCGAGCGAGTACCCGCGTTTCCGTGGCTCACCCGCCGCAGTGCAGAGAAGGCGACCACATCTCCGTGGAACACCTCGGGCATGTGCTTCAAGAGGCACATCTGGTCAGTGCTGACACTCTGCGCCATGAACTCGATCAGCGCCTTCGGCGGCAGGGTGAAACCAGAGGCGTTCTGGCGCCGAACAAGTTCTTCAGCCCGTCGGTATGTAAGCGGCCCCCAGTGCAACGGCACGGCGATATTGTTGGTCTGTAGAAGGTAATCCAGAACCCAGCCCTCGATGGCGTTTCGATTATTGGCGATTGCCCGAACTACGCTGGCTCTGAATTTGCTTGTGCTCAGTACCGCATCTACCAACACCAGTCGCCGGACCTCGCAACCTCTGCGCTGGAGTTCTACTCCCAATGCATGCGCGACGATGCCACCGAAAGACCAACCAAGAAGCGTATACGGCCCACGTCCATGAAGGGCCTGGAGCCTGTCGGCATAACTTTCCGCCATACTCCGAATTGTTGAGTCTGCGGCTTCACCGACTCTGGAAATTTGGTTGACGCCGATAATCGGGCGGTCCACGAACTCACCCAACGCCCGATAGGACCAACTCAGGCCATAACCGTCATGGATGCACCACAACGGAACGCCGCTGCCTTCCTTGAGCACTTCAACGGGTACCACCTGCTCGGCACTGCTCGCCTTACCCACTCGTTGGCCGAGCTGCCGCACCGACGGTGCGTCAAATATGGCGCTTACTGCCAGGTCTGCATCGAGGCCGGCGTTGATCGCATTGATCAACCGCATGGCGGACAGAGAATCGCCACCCAGATCGAAGAAGGAATCGTCGACACCAACGCGCTCCAACCCCAACACCTGGCCGTAAATTGCGGCCAGCATCTCTTCGACAGGATTCGTCGGGGCGCGGTATCCGTCACTGTCGCTGTATTCAGGCGCAGGCAGGGCACGCTTGTCCAGCTTGCCGTTGACGGTCAGCGGCAGGGAGTCGAGCAGCACCAACGCGGCCGGCACCATATAGCCGGGCAATCGCTCTGCCAGGATCGCCCTGGCATCTACCGGATCTGCCGTGCCGGTGATGTAGCCGACGAGACGTTTGTCGCCCGGCCGATCTTCCCGGACGACCACCGCTGCCTGACGCACACCGTCAAGATCGATGAGCGCTGTTTGGATCTCGCCCAATTCGATGCGATAACCGCGGATCTTTACCTGCTCATCGGCTCGCCCAGCATACCGCAACTGCCCATCCGGACCCCACGACACCAGATCTCCGGTCCGGTACATCCGCGAACCCGGGGCCCCGAACGGGCATGGCACAAACCGCGATGCGGTCAAACCTGGCCGGCGCACGTAACCCACACCCACACCACGACCGGCCACGTACAGCTCACCCATCACGCCTGGAGGCACCGGATGCAACCATCGATCCAAGACGAACAATGCCGCACCGGGAACCGGGAACCCGATCGGAACGACAGCCGGACCGGCTGGCCCAGCTTCCTTCAACGGCGCGCTGATCGTGGCATAGACAGTCGTCTCCGTCGGACCGTACCCGTTGATCATCACCCGGCCCGGCGCCCAGCGATCCACCACATCCGGCGGGCACGCCTCGGCTGCCACCATCAACGCCGTCACTGAACCCAACAGACTCGGATCTAACATGCCTACCGCAGAGGGTGTTTGACTCAGCACCGACACCTGTTGTTCAACAAGCAGCGCCTGCAGTTCCTCGGGCGACCGGGTGACCGAATCGGGCACCACCACCAGCCGTCCACCGTGCAGGAGAGCCCCCCAGATCTCCCACACCGAATAATCGAATGCCAGAGAAGAACACGCGGCCCACACCTGCTGGGGCCCCATCTCGACACCGACGTCCAGCCCGTCGAACAACCGCGTCACGTTCTGATGGGTGACCGCAACACCTTTCGGAACTCCAGTCGTTCCCGACGTATAGATGACGTGCGCAACGTCATCAGGTGCGGGCGCCGGCAACGGGGTACAGGGCTGATCAGCAATACGCGGATCGCAGACGTCTATGACAGGCACATCGCATTCGGCCAATCGGCCGACAGAACCACCTGAGGACAGCATCACCACAGGCTCGGCATCAGCCAGGACGAACTGCACCCGGTCGTCGGGTACCGCCGGATCAATCGGCAAGTACGCCGCTCCAGACTTGAGCACACCAAGGATCGCAACTATCGCATCAGCAGAACGGCCCATCAACAAACCCACATATCGCCCAGCCTGTGCGCCTTGAGAGACCAGGAGATGCGCCAGCCTGTTCGACGCCTCATCCAGCTGCCCGTACGTCAACGAGCGGCCTTCAAAACTCACCGCCACCATGTCGGGTGTGCATGCTGCTTGCCGCGAGAACACCGCCGGAACAGACACCGGCACCACCGACTCCGCGAGCACCGATCGGTTGCCCATGGCATCCAACCGGTTGTATTCGTCCTCGTCCAGGAAGTCCACAGAAGACAAGCGGCGGTTGGGATCCACCGCCATCGCTGCCAGCATTCGATTGAACCGTTCGACCAGTACCTCGATACTGGCCGTGTCGAATACATCGGTGCGGAACTCGACAGTGCCGCCGATGCCTGCGGGTTCGCCGGCGTCGTCCCAGCGTTCCGAAAGCAAGAACGTCAGATCCATCCGGGCAGTTCGCGTCGTCGTTTCCAACGGCGCAGCCTGAATGCCACCCGAGGTAGAGCGGGCTGCAGAGTCGTCGATGAAGTTCTGCCAGGCCAGGGCGACCTGGACCAACGGATGATGCGCCAGCGACCGGGCCGGGTTGAGGCGATCCACCAACACCTCGAACGGCACATCCTGATGCTCAAGAGCAGCCAAGCTCCGCCGGCGAACCTGGTCCAACAACTCACCGACAGTGAGATCACCGGCCAAGTCGACCCGTAATACCAACGTGTTGACAAAGAACCCCACCAGTTGGTCCAGAGCCACGTCTCCGCGGCCGGCGATCGGAACACCCACCGCCACATCAGAACTCGCGCTCAGCTTCGACAACAACGTCGTCAGTGCTGCCTGCACCACCATGTACGTGGTGACATTGTGCTCCCGCGCGACTTCACGGACGCGTTTGTGCAGTTCGGCGGGCAACGACACCGGGACGCTGACACCCCGATGATCAGCCACCGAAGGATAAGGACGATCTGTAGGCAATTCAAGGCGCTCAGGCAACCCCGCCAACGCCTGCTCCCAGTACGCGACCTGCCCGGAGATGCGACTGTCCGGGTCGGTCAGATCACCCAGACACTCACGCTGCCACAACGTGTAATCGACATACTGCACCGGCAACGGTGACCACTCCGGCCCCCGCCCTACCGCACGAGCGGCATACGCCGACTGCAAATCCGCCACCAACGGAGCCACCGACCAACCATCAGCAGCAATATGATGCACCACCGCAGCCAACACGAACTCATCAACACCAGTGCGCAAAAGCACTGCCCGAAGCGGGATCTCACAACTCAGATCAAACGCGTGACCCGCCACACCTTCAATGATCTCGGCGACCTCAGCTGCCGAGGAACCACTCACATCGACAACCTGCCAACCGAAGTCAACATCCTCCACCGGCACCACCACCTGCCGCGGCACACCATCAACCGATCTGAACACCGTTCGTAACGACTCGTGGCGCTCCACGACATCGGACAACGCGCGCCCCAGGGCATCGGCATCCAGGTGTCCGTTGATCCGATAGACCGCCGGCATGTTGTAAATCGGCGACGGACCCTGCAGCTGGTCCAGGAACCACAACCGCTGCTGGGCATACGACAACGGAATGACATCCGGCCGCCGTTGAGCCACCAACGGACGGCGTTGTCCTGAACTTTCCGCGGCCCGCTCAGCGAGTGCCGCCACGGTAGGTGCCTCGAACACCGCACGAACCGCAAAATTGCTGTCCAGAATGGCATTAACGGCATTGATCAGCCGCGTCGCAGAAAGGGAGTCTCCACCCAGATCGAAGAACGAGTCGTCAATCCCCACCCGATCCAAGCCCAGCACCTGGGCATAGATCCCGGCCAACACCTCCTCCACAGCAGTGACCGGAGCCCGATACTGCTGCCCCTCGACATAATCCGGAGCAGGCAGAGCACGCTTGTCCAGCTTGCCGTTCACCGTCAACGGCAAACTGTCGAGCACCACGATCGCAGCCGGCACCATATAACCAGGCAACCGCTCCGACAACGCAGCACGCACAACCCCGGCATCCACCGAACCCGTCACATAACCCACCAGCCGCTTGTCCCCCGGACAGTCCTCCCGGGCGACCACCGCAGCTTGGTCCACCCCATCAAGATCGGCCAATGCTGTTTGGATCTCACCTAATTCGATGCGGTAACCGCGGATCTTGACCTGCTCATCGGCACGCCCCAGATAACGCAGCTGGCCATCGGCACCCCAGGACGCCAGGTCACCGGTCCGATACATGCGCGCACCCGCACCGCCGAACGGACACGCGACAAAACGCGACGCGGTCAATCCACCACGACGCCAATAGCCATATGCCAGGCCACCTCCGGTCACATACAGCTCACCCACCACACCGGCCGGCGCGGGATGCAGCGACGCATCCAACACAAAGAACCCGAGATGAGCCAATGGCACACCGATCGGGCTGACGCTGCCCTCAGCATCGTCGGCCACGATCTCCCGGAACGAGGCATGCACCGTCGTCTCGGTGGTCCCGTACATGTTGACCAACCGCGGGGAATCCGAATGGCTGTCCAACCACGGTTGAAGCCGCTGCGGCTCAAGCGCTTCCCCGCCGAACACCACCGTCTCCACCTTCAGCTGACGGCCTGCCCCCGGCAGCAAGGAATCAACGGACTGCAATGCATAGAATGCCGATGGCGTCTGACTCAACACAGTGACCTGCTCGGCAACCAGCAAGGCCAGCAGGTCTTCCGGAGCCCGCGTCACCGCCTCCGGCACCACCACCAACCGGCCGCCGAACAGCAACGCACCCCAGATCTCCCACACCGAATAGTCAAACGCCAACGAATGACACTGCGTCCACACCTGACCCGCCAGACCCAACTCCGCATCCAACGTCTCCAACAGCCGAACCACATTGGCGTGCGTCACCGCCACACCCTTCGGACGACCCGTCGTCCCCGAGGTATAAATCAAATACGCCACATCATCAGCCGACGGCACAGGCAACGTCGCCCCGTCGTCCCCCACGGAATGCACATGATCGAGTTCAACAAGCTCCAAATCACAGCCGGACAGCCGGGCCGCCAATCCCGCAGTGGTCACCGCGACAACAGGTGACGCGTCACCAAGCATGAATTCGACGCGCGCATCAGGATGCAGTGGATCGATCGGCAGATAGGCCGCTCCCGACTTCAAGATCGCCAGAATCGCCACGATGGAGTCAGCCGATCGCGGCAACAACACCGCGACGCACGTGCCGGGTCGGGCACCTTTGGTTACCAGCAAGCGGGCCAAACGGTCTGATGACTCATCGAGTTGCGCATAAGACATCGAACGGCCGTCGAACGACAGTGCGACCGCTTCGCGTGAGCGCGTGACCTGTGCGGCGAACAAGTCCGTAATCGAAGCCGACGCGGCGACCGAGTCGTCCAGCACCGCTCGATTACCCCATCCCAACAGCTCCGTGTGCTCATCCTCGCCCAAGAAGTCCATCGACGACAGCCGCTGGTCCACATCGGCAGTGATCGCCGCGAGCACGCGCTCCAACCGACTGATCAGGGTTTCGATGCTGTCCGTATCGAAGACGTCCGTGCGGAATTCCGCCATTCCTGATATTCCGGCGAGTTCGCCGGTCGCATCCCACCGCTCCGACATCGACAATGTCAGATCCATACGCGCGGTTCGGGTCTCGGCTTCCAGTGGAACTGCCTCGACATCACCCAACGCCGATTCGGCACCCTCTGTTCTGGCGAAGTTCTGCCAGGCCAGTTCCACCTGCACAAGCGGGTGATGGGCCAGCGATCGAGTCGGGTTGAGTCGATCTACCAAGACTTCGAACGGCACGTCCTGATGCTCGAGTGCGGTGAGGCTGCGATGGCGAACCTGCTCCAGCACCTCCCCGACTGTCGGATCGCCGGACAGATCCACCCGCAACACCAGAGTGTTGACGAAGAAACCGACCAGTTCGTCCAAGGCGGGGTCCACCCGGTCTGCGACCGGGAAGCCCACAGCCACATCAGCACTCGCACTGAGTTTCGACAGCAGAACAGCCAGGGCGGCCTGGACCACCATGAACGGAGTCGCGCGATATTCCCGGGCGACGCGGCGGATCTGGCGCTGCAGGCCGGCCGGCCACGAGACTGGCACCCGGGCGCCTTCGTGACCGGCAATCAGCGGATACGGCCGATCCGTTGGCAACTCCAACCGCTCCGGCAGACCGGCCAACATATCTGCCCAGTACGCCACCTGGCCGGATATCCGGCTGTCGCGATCGGCCAGGTCACCCAGATACGAACGTTGCCACAACGCGTAATCCACGTACTGCACCGGCAAAGGCGACCAATCCGGTGCAAGGCCCTGGCAGCGACACGCATAGGCCGCACCGAGACCAGCCAACAGCGGACCGACGGAAGCGCCATCACCCGCAATGTGATGCACCACCGCTACCAGGACGTTGTCGCCCTCTCCGATGTGGAACAGCTCTGCCCGCAAGGGAATCTCGCTGGCCAGGTCGAAGGCGTGGCTCGTCACACGTTCGATCGCCTCGGCCAATTCGGCGCTGGTCCAACCGGTGGCATCAACTACCCGCCAACCGAAGTCAGCCTGCGCCACGGGGATGATCACTTGTCGAAGCGCCCCGTCGGACTCTGCGAATACAGTGCGCAGCGATTCGTGCCTGCCCACCATGTCCATCAGGGCGTGGCCGAGCGCATCGGTATCCAAATGGCCGCGCAGCCGCAGCGCCACTGGCATGTTGTACACCGGTGAGGGTCCCTGCAGATGGTCGAGGAACCACAACCGTTGTTGGGCATAGGACAACGGGAGGACCTCTGGGCGAGGCTGGGGCACCAATGGATCGCGTCCGCCCGCATTCTCACCGAGACGCACCGCCAGTTCAGCCACAGTAGGCGCATCGAAGACGGCGCGAACTGGAAGACTGGCATCCAAGCTTGCGTGAATCGCATTGATCAGTCGCATGGCCGACAGCGAATCGCCACCCAGATCGAAGAACGAGTCATCGATCCCTACCTGTTCCAATCCCAGGATTTGGGCGTATATCCCGGCCAGGATCTCTTCCTTCGGCATGCTCGGGGCACGGTAGGTGTTGGCGTCGGCGTACTCCGGTGCCGGTAGCGCTCGCCGGTCGAGCTTGCCGTTGACGGTCAATGGCAGAGCGTCGACCAACATCACCGCTACCGGGACCATGTAGCCGGGCAAGCGTTCGGACAACGCCCCCCGGACAGCCGCGGGATCCGCTGCCCCAGTGACATATCCGACCAGACGCTTGTCGCCCGGCTTGTCTTCCCGCACTATGACGGCAGCTTGCTGGACGTCTTCCAGGGCAGCCAACGCCGTTTGGATTTCACCCAGCTCGATCCGATATCCACGGATCTTGACCTGCTCATCAGCACGCCCCAAATACCGCAACTGCCCATCCGGACCCCACAACGCCAGGTCTCCGGTCCGGTACATCCGCGAGCCCGGCATGCCGAACGGACAGGGCACGAATCGCGAGGCAGTCAACCCCGCACGACGGGCGTATCCGTAGGCCACGCCCTGACCGGCAACATACAGTTCCCCGACCACACCGACAGGCACCGGCCGAAGCAGCCTGTCCAGCACGAACAACGCGGCGCCCCGGACCGGCGAGCCTATTGGAACGACATTCGAACCGGCCTGCAACGGAGCACTGATCGAGGCATACACCGTGGCTTCGGTCGGTCCATAGGCATTGATCATCACCCGTCCACCGGATGCCCAATGGTCCATCACCTCGACGGAGCAGGCCTCGCCTGCCACCACCAGCGCCGTCGATTCCAGTCCCTCTGGCGAAAGGACTCCCACCGCAGAAGGGGTTTGGCTCAGCACACTGACCTTCTCAGCCACGAGAAGGTCATGGAAATCGTCCGGTGAACTGGCCACCGTCTCCGGCACCACCACCAGTCGTCCACCGTGCAGAAGAGCGCCCCACACCTCCCACACCGAAACATCGAAGGCATAGGAATGCCATTGTGACCACACGTCTGGCGACAAGTTTCGGTCCAAGGGGACCAGCAGTTGTGCGACGTTCCGGTGTGGGACTGCGACGCCCTTCGGGACACCGGTGGTTCCCGATGTGTAGATCAGGTAGGCGATGTCATCGGCGGCAGGCGTCGGCAATGCGGTGCTGGGCTGCGTCTCGATACGCGGATCCCCGACATCGACGACACGCACATCGCATCGCGATAGCCGGTTGGCCCAACTCGCCGAGGTCAAGACGGCGACAGGTGCAGCATCGTCGAGCATGAACCGGATCCGCGCATCGGGATGCATGGGGTCGATCGGCACATACGCGGCTCCGGACTTCAGGACCGCGACGATCGAGATAATCGCTTCGGCACAACGTGAATGGAACAGAGCCACGCACCGGCCGGGCCCGGCGCCAAGGCCAATCAACCAGTGCGCCAAGCGGTTCGACGCCTCGTCTAGTTCGCGGTAGGTCAACGAACTCTGTCCGCAGACCAGTGCCACCGCGTCCGGGGTGCGGACGACCTGCTGTGCGAACATCGCCGGAACCGACGACACGGTGGTCGGCCCGGCCAAGGCAGCCCGGTTACCCACTTCGTCGAGGCGGGCGTGCTCGACGGCATCCAACAGATCGATCGACGACAACGGCCGCCGCGGATCAGCGGTGACGGCATCCAACACGCGGTGCAACCGCTCCACCAGCATTTCGATGCCGACTGTGTCGAATACATCGGTGCGGAACTCGACAGTGCCGCCGATGCCTGCGGGTTCGCCGGCGTCGTCCCAGCGTTCCGAAAGCGAGAACGTCAGATCCATCCGGGCGACATGGGTATCCACCGTCAGCGGGCTGACTTGCGCCTCACCCAACGCCGACTCGGTCAGCGAGTCTGCAG
Source organism: Mycobacterium shunyiense (assembly GCF_058270035.1). Taxonomy (NCBI): domain Bacteria; kingdom Bacillati; phylum Actinomycetota; class Actinomycetes; order Mycobacteriales; family Mycobacteriaceae; genus Mycobacterium; species Mycobacterium shunyiense. Next base: position 93,500 of record NZ_JBZDPT010000045.1, read on the forward strand.
TGAAGTTCTGCCAGGCCAGGGCGACCTGGACCAACGGATGATGAGCCAGCGACCGGGTCGGGTTGAGGCGATCCACCAACACCTCGAACGGCACATCCTGATGCTCAAGAGCAGCCAAGCTCCGCTGCCGTACTTGTGCCAGAACCTCGGTTGCAGTGGGGTCGCCGGTCAGGTCGACGCGCAACACCAACGTGTTGACAAAGAACCCCACCAGTTGGTCCAGAGCCACGTCTCCGCGGCCGGCGATCGGAACACCCACCGCCACATCAGAACTCGCGCTCAGCTTCGACAACAACATTGCCAGCGCTGCCTGCACCACCATGTACGTCGTGACGTTGTGTTCACGAGTCAACCGGCGGATCAGCCGATGAAGGTCGGCGGGCAACGACACCGGGACGCTGGCACCCCGATGATCAGCCACCGAAGGATAAGGACGATCAGTAGGCAATTCAAGGCGCTCAGGCAACCCCGCCAACGCCTGCTCCCAGTACGCGACCTGCCCGGAGATGCGACTGTCCGGGTCGGTCAGATCACCCAGACACTCACGCTGCCACAACGTGTAATCGACATACTGCACCGGCAACGGAGACCACTCCGGCTCCCGCCCTACCGCACGAGCGGCATACGCCGACTGCAAATCCGCCACCAACGGAGCCACCGACCAACCATCAGCAGCAATATGATGCACCACCGCAGCCAACACGAACTCATCAACACCAGTGCGCAAAAGCACCGCCCGCAGCGGGATCTCACAACTCAGATCAAACGCGTGACCCGCCACACCTTCAATGATCTCGGCGACCTCAGCTGCCGACGAACCACTCACATCGACAACCTGCCAACCGAAGTCAACATCCTCCACCGGCACCACCACCTGCCGCGGCACACCAGCGGGTGCCGCAAACAGGGTGCGCAGACTCTCGTGGCGGCCCACGACATCGGTGAGAGCCTGACCGAGCGCGTCGGTGTCCAGATTCCCACTGATCCGTAACGCCACCGCCATGTTGTAGATGGGCGACGGGCCCTGGAGTTGCTCCAGGAACCACAACCGCTGCTGGGCATACGACAACGGAATGACATCCGGCCGCCGTTGAGCCACCAACGGTTCCCGCCGGCCCGGACCATCACCGACGCGCGTCGCCAGTTCCGCCACCGTCGGCGCCTCGAACACCGTACGAACCGCGAGAGCAGAATCCATGTCGCTGTTGATCGTGTTGACCAGCCGGGTCGCAGAAAGGGAGTCTCCACCCAGATCGAAGAACGAATCGTCAATCCCCACCCGATCCAAGCCCAGCACCTGCGCATAGATCCCGGCCAACACCTCCTCCACAGCAGTGACCGGAGCCCGATACTGCTGCCCCTCGACATAATCCGGAGCAGGCAGAGCACGCTTGTCCAGCTTGCCGTTCACCGTCAACGGCAAACTGTCGAGCACCACGATCGCAGCCGGCACCATATAACCAGGCAACCGCTCCGACAACGCAGCACGCACAACCCCGGCATCCACCGAACCCGTCACATAACCCACCAGCCGCTTGTCCCCCGGACGGTCCTCGCGCGCTATGACCTCGGCTTGTCTCACTCCGTCCAGTTCCGCAAGCACAGAACGGATTTCCCCCAGTTCGATCCGATATCCGCGGATCTTGACCTGCTCGTCGGCGCGGCCTGCATATCGCAGTTGCCCATCAGCATCCCAGGACGCCAGATCGCCGGTCCGATACATGCGCGCACCCGCACCGCCGAACGGACACGCGACAAAACGTGACGCACTCAGTCCGCCGCGACGCCAATACCCACATGCCAACCCGAAACCGACTACATACAACTCACCGACCACGCCTACCGGGGCGGGATGCAGCGACGCATCCAACACAAAGAACCCGAGGTGACCTAGCGGCACACCGATCGGGCTGATGTTTCCTTGTACGTCGCGTGCGGTGATCTCCCGGAACGAGGCATGCACCGTCGTCTCGGTGATCCCGTACATGTTGACCAACCGCGGGGAATCCGAATGGCTGTCCAACCACGGTTGAAGCCGCTGCGGCTCAAGCGCTTCCCCGCCGAATACCACCGTATCCAAACTGAGCCGGCGATCCAGCTCAGGGTGCAACCCTGTGACAGCTTGCAGAGCATAGAACGCCGATGGGGTCTGACTGAACATGGTCACCTGCTCGGCAACCAGCAAGGCCAGCAGGTCTTCCGGAGCCCGCGTCACCGCCTCCGGCACCACCACCAACCGGCCGCCGAACAGCAACGCACCCCAGATCTCCCACACCGAATAGTCAAACGCCAACGAATGACACTGCGTCCACACCTGACCCGCCAGACCCAACTCCGCATCCAACGTCTCCAACAGCCGAACCACATTGGCGTGCGTCACCGCCACACCCTTCGGACGACCCGTCGTCCCCGAGGTATAAATCAAATACGCCACATCATCAGCAGACGGCACAGGCAGAGCGGCAGTCTGCCCGCTGTGCTGACTCACCTCCCCGAGACCAACGACGTGGATGTCGCAACCGGCCAATCGATCCGCCAATTCCGTAGTCGTCACTGCCACAGCCGGTTCAGCATCAGCAAGCATGAACTGAACCCGCGCATCGGGATGCAACGGGTCGATCGGCAGATAGGCCGCCCCCGACTTCAACACACCCAGGACAGCCACGATGGAGTCAGCCGATCGCGGCAACAACACCGCGACACACTGCCCCGGCCCAGCACCAAGGCCAACCAGGTGGTGCGCCAAACGATTCGACATTTCATCGAGTTCGGCATACGACATCTGCCGACCTTCGAATACCACGGCCACCGCCTCCGGCGAACGGACCACTTGGCCGGCGAACAAATCCGTAACAGGAGCCGACGCGCGCGCCGGGCGGGTCAGAACAGGCCGATTGCCCCAGTCGAACAGCTCAGCGTGCTCATCCTCATCCAGGAAGTCGATCGACGACAAGCGTCGAGTCAGGTGTGCAGTCACGACGACGCCTCCCCCAGCGCCGTCGGCACGCCGACCGACAAACCGATGCGGTGGCGGCTCTTGGCCGAGTGGTACTTGTCGAGCTGCACGCGTTCGACCGGCAGTGACTGTTCATCGATCTTCATTGGAATCTCCCACCGCGTGGCGTACTGCTGACCCTGTGTCCGCCCGGCTGACAGGATCTCGACAGGTTGGCCGGTTGCCCGCCCTGCGGGATCCCGGCGGCGGTCACCGACAGGCTGCGTTGTCCGTCAACGTTCACCCGGCCCCCCATCGTCGAGTCGACCCAGTGAAAAACGTTCAGGAATCCGGAGCAGGGCCCATCCCCCCGCGACCTGCCCCATGCGATCTGTTTCCTGTGGCCTACTCCAGCTATGGATTGAGTAATTGCAGAAAGTCAGCATATCCACTTGGCGTCGAGTGGACGCATAAATTGTGAATCCAGGAATTAGAACCGACCGCGGTCCGGCGACGTCGCACCACGGTGGCCGTAATCACCAGTTTCAGCAAATGTCATTGGCAAACTCGGACAGCATGACGACCGGCGGACTCCCCTGGCCGACCCCGGCGACTCCCGCCTGGCGGAACCCACACCCTTGCCGCCGTCACGAGAACCGTCACAGTGCTCTGATCAGCAAGTCTGCGCTTAGAAGCAGTATCGATCCGGCGGTGGACGCCCACTGACGCATGACGCTGATGTAGTTCACTCCAGCGAAGTAAACCGCGCCGATACCGAGAATCACAGGACCGCACTCCGTTGGCATGAGATGGCAAGGACCGACAACGCAAGGTATTTGCAATTTCAGCAAATGATCTTGCGAAACCGCTCCGCACGGCACGCCCGCGTGTGAGGTGACGAGGAATGACTCCTGGTCATACCCACCGAACTAGAGGGTAATCAGTCTCCGGTCAAGGCCTATTAGTTTGCGATTGCAATGAGTAGCGAATTTTCAAGATCTTGCGAAAAACGCATCCGAACGACAACGACCGCCGGTGCGATTGCAACGGCGGTCACCGGATCCTGTCGCTGGCCGGAAAGCGGATTCTGTGAACGGGTCCGCGTGCAGACCGGCCAGAAACAGAGAACTACCGCACCGGCTGGACCCAGTTCGGTGCGGTAGTTCTCAACAGTTGGCGGTCTAGGAAGAGTCAGCCGCGGTGACGATCAGCTGGGATCGTCACCAAACGAGCGGCACCAACCGATAGTGCACCTTTTGCATGTACTCGCCGTATCCCGCGAGTTGCTGTCCCAGCAGCTCCTCCTCGTCGTGGATGCGGAAGGCGTAAAGGGCCAGTACGGGAATGAGAAAGGCCAGGCCCCACCATGATCCGAGGGCCAGTGGCATCCCCGCCACCATGATCAGCGCCCCCATGTACATGGGGTGTCGCACAAGCCCGTAGAGCCCGGTGGAGACCAGTTTCTGCTCCGACTCCACGGTGATGTTGGCTGACGCATAGCTGTTTTGGAGCATGGTGAACATCGTGATGCCGAGGCCGACGGCGAACATCGCGTTACCGATCAGCGATACCCCGGTGGGCACCGGAGACCAGCCGAAGCGGTGGTCCAGGGCGCAGAACACCGGCAGCGCGATGGACAGGTTCACGATGACGAGCACCACGACCTTTTGCACCGGTCGTGATTCGGCCTTCTGTCCGACCCGCATGCGCCGCTCGACGATCGCCTTGTCTTTCCTCAGCAGGAAGACGGTGGAGGCGATTGCCAGTACCGCATACACCGACAGGAAAACCCACGCCTGCCAGTAGTCGAGGGTCCCCGCCGGTATGAACAGCAGCGCGCCCAACACGGCCAGACCGAGTACAGATTGAATCGCCACCCGAAGATCGGTGCTCATGCCATCCTCCTGAAAGTTGATCCAGTGTTCAGAAAAGTGTTCCGATAAGGGAGAAGTCGCTCAACGCACTCGAAAGGTTCTGCTGCAAGCACTCATTCGAGTTGGTACCGCCAGGGAGGTAGGAATGCGCCGATACGAACACCTGTCCGTTCGCCCTCCCGGACAAAAATGACTGGGTCCCGCCGAACCGATGGAGCATCGCCTCTGTCAGCCCCAGGTACGGGAGAACTTTTACGGCGAAGTGGTCGGCGTCCGTACCATCCACCCGGCTGGCGGCCGGGTTGACCACACCGAGGTTGGACGAACCGACCTGGTTGGGTGAACCGACACGAGATGTGGCTCCGAGGAACCGCTTCGGCAGCAGGGGGATGATGGCATTCACTGCGTGTTCCTCATCAGGCACCTGCCCGTGACGGGTCAGCGCTTCTTTGACCGCAGCCCGGATCTCCCGCAGATCCGTGGTCGCCAGTGCGGGATCAACCGTGACGGCGACGCTACTTCGCGCGTTGGCACGGGTATCTCCGTCGGCGCGCTGGTTCACCGGCATCATGACGACCACCGACCCGTCTGCGCCGACGCGTCCTGCGCGATGGGCCAGCCGAGCCGCCAATCCCACAAGAAGGGTGTTACTGGTCCCGCCGAGCGCCTCTGCGCGAGAATCCCATTCGTCGGCATCGACGAGGACCGTTGCCATCGGGACCGGTACCGATTCGCCGGAGAGAGCGGCCGGCGCAGGTGAGTCGGTGGTCGGCGAAGTGGCCGGGGTTGCAGCTGCTGCCCCTTCCTGACTGCGCCGGGCCAGCCGAATCGCGGCGACAACACCCCGCGCCATGGCGGGAATGTCGCGCACGGTTTGCCAGGCGTCCTGACTCACAGCTCGCCAACGACCGCGCGATTCGGCAGCAGGCCAGCTGATCGGATCGTCACGGCCGAGTGCGGCATCAGCCAGCGCCTCACAGAGACCGACTCCGTCGATGAGGCAATGTGAGACGACCAAGCTCACGCCTGAGCCGCCATCGGTGAACGGGAGCACTGCGAGGTGCCAGCCGGGTCCACCCTCGCAATCGAGAGGAGTGTTGATCTGCTCGCTGAGCCAGTCATCGAATTCTTCACGCGGTCTGGGTGTCTCGACGATCTCGAGCTCGGACGAATTGTCCGACGCCACCCAGCGGTGTCGGCCGAAGGGCAGTGGTGAACGCTCGATGACGCGGGACAACCGTCCCCGCCGAAGATGGTCGTGGAACTGGCGAAGACCTTCGATATCGACCGGGCGGTCATATATCCAGGCGCTCTGCAGGAGACTGTTGACCCCGATCGCCAACCCGAGATCGAACGTACGCTGATCGAGCACGTCGAGGACGTTGCTCATTTTCGGAACCGTATCCGTGTCGGATTCGCGCGCCTCGTGCTTGTAAGTGGTACCCATTTGGTGATCACCGTCCCCACGTCAGCCGCTCAACGCTGGTGCGCAAGAGCATCGTCACGTATCTAGTCCGAATCACTTTCCAGGACAGACCTCAGCTGTTCGACATATTCACCCAGTGCTTCGGGGGTGAACATTTCGAAGTGGGTGCAGCCAACCGGTCGCACCGTGATCCTCCCGGAAACATAAGGGCGCCAACTGTGCAGCAGCGCTCCGGCTGCCCTGCGGTTACGCAGACGCGCCAACCTCGGCATGATTCCGTTCCCGTCGGCCTCCTCGCATCGAGGTCGGGCAGCCGAGAACATCACGACGTCACCGTCAAAAAGTTCGGGCTGATGATCGAGAAGGAACAACTGCCCCGCACTCACGCTGCGGGCCATGAACTTCACCAACTGCCGGGACGGAGGACTGGCCCCGTGCCGGGCAATGATGTCGGCCACCCGCGAATAGGACAGCAGCCCGAAATGCACAGGCACCCGGACCTTGTTGGTCCGCAGGATGTAATCCAGCACCCATCCTTCAGCCACTGCCTGATTCTTCGCGATCCTCCTGGTGATGCGTTTCCAGAACCTGTTCGGGTTCAACAAGCCATCGAGCAGCACCAGACGCTGAACCTCACACCCCCGCCGCTGAAGCTCGACGGCCAACGCATGAGCCACCACTCCACCAAACGACCAGCCCAGAATCCGGTATGGCCCAACCGGATACAGCTTCTGAAGCCGATCGGCGTAGCTCTCCGCCATGGCGTGGATCGACTGTGCCTCGGATTCGCCATCGGCCGGCGCCCGGTTGATTCCGACGATCGGGCCCTCCACGTACTGGCCCAACGCCCGGTACGACCAACTCAACCCGAATCCGTCATGCACGCAACACAACGGCACGCCATTGCCCGGCTTGAGCACCTCGACCGGGACCACTTCCCGCGAACTCTCGGCGCGACCCACTTGCTGGGCCAAACCACGCACCGTCGGCGCATCGAACATGACCCGCACCGCCAACTCGGCGTCGAGGCTGGTGTTGGCGGCCGCGATCACCCGCATCGCCGACAGCGAGTCCCCTCCGAGGTTGAAAAACGAATCGTCGACCCCGACTCGCTCCAGGCCCAGGACTTCGGCGTAGATGCCGGCCAGGATCTCCTCGGTGAGCGTTTCCGGGGCACGGTACTGCCGAGCATCGACATACTCCGGCACCGGGAGGGCGCGACGATCCAACTTCCCGTTGACCGTCAACGGCAAACTGTCGACCGCCATTACCGCCGCAGGCACCATATAGGCCGGTAACCGTGTCGCCATGGCAGCCCGGATTTCGGCCGGGTCTGCCTTACCGGTGATGTACCCGAACAGCCGCTTGTCGCCGGGGCGATCTTCTCGAGCGATGACGGCCGCCTGCTCCACCCCCTCCAGACCGGCCAGCACCGCGCGCACGTCACCCAACTCGATGCGATACCCGCGAATCTTGACCTGCTCATCAGCCCGGCCCAGATACTGCAACTGACCGTCGACACCCCAACGCACCAGATCTCCGGTGCGATACATCCGCTCCCCCGCGGCGAACGGACACGCGACGAATCGCGACCCCGTCAACCCACCCCGACGCTGGTACCCGGCGGCCAGGCCGGACCCGGCCACATACAACTCCCCGACGACACCGGCGGGCACCGGACGCAACCACCGGTCCAACACGAAGAACGCCGCACCCGGCACCGGCCTTCCGATCGGCACCACACCCGACCCTGCCGCCAACGGGGCACTGAACGACGTGTACCACGTCTCCGTCGGGCCGTAACCGTTGATCATCAACCGGCCCAGTGCCCACCGATCCACCAACTCGGCCGGGCACGCCTCACCGGCCACCACCAACGCCGCAGACTCCAAACTCTCCGACGACAGCGCCGCGGCAGCCGACGGCGTCTGGTTCAGCACCGTCACTTGCTCTGCAACCAGCAAGTCGTGCAACTCATCCGGTGAACCCACCAGCGCATCAGGCACCACCACCAATCGGCCACCGCTCAGCAGCGCACCGAAGATCTCCCACACCGACACGTCAAAGGCATACGAGTGCCACTGTGACCACACCCCCGCGGTCGGCAACCCCACATCCAACGACGTCAGCAACCCGGTGACGTTGCTGTGCGGGACGGCCACTCCCTTCGGCACACCCGTCGTGCCCGACGTGTAGATCACGTACGCCACATCATCGGCAGCCGGCATTGACAGCGCGCTGCTCGGTTGCATGACGATCCGCCGGTCCGCCACATCGACAACGGCCACACCCAGCTGGTCCAGCCGCGCCGCCAACGCACCTGCAGTGACCGCGGCCACCGGCCGGGCATCACCGACCACCACGGCGATCCGTGCGTCTGGGTACGCCGGATCCAACGGCAAGTACGCCGCACCTGTCTTCAACACCGCCAAGATCGCCACAATCGCGTCAACCGAACGATTCAGCACCAACGCCACACACTCACCGGGGCCGGCACCATGACCGGTAAGGAGGTGCGCCAGCCGATTCGAGGCTTCGTCGAGTTCTCGATACGACATGGACCTGCCCTCGAAGGTGACGGCTGCGGCATCCGGCACCCGAGCCACCTGATGGGCGAACACCTCCGGAATCGAGCCCGCGATCCTCGCCGGTGCGGTCAGCGCGGCCAGGTTTCCGAGCTCATCGAGACGGGCATGCTCGTCGGTGTCCAACACATCGATGGACGACAAGCGCTGGTCCGGATCGGCCGTCATCGCCGCCAGAATCCGCTCCAACCGCCCCACGATCACCTCGATCGTGCCGGCGTCGAACACATCAGTGCGGAACTCGACCGAACCACCGATCCCGGCCCAGGCGTCCTCCGCGTCGTACCTTTCTCCGAGAGCAAAAACCAGATCCATACGTGCGGTATGGGTTTCGGCCATCTGTGCCGCAGCCTGCACATCACCCACCGCCGGCTCGGAACCGGACGCATTCGCCGGGTTCTGCCAGGCCAACATCACCTGGATCAGTGGGTGATGGCTCAGGCTGCGGCTCGGGTTGAGCCGGTCTACCAACACCTCGAACGGCACGTCCTGATGCTCATACGCTGCCAGGCTGCGCTGACGTACCTGCCCCAGCAGTTCGCCTACGGTGGGGTCGTCGGCCAGGTCGACCCGCAGCACCAAAGTGTTCACGAAGAACCCGACCAGATCATTCAAGGCGGGATCATTACGCCCCGCAATCGGGAAACCGACCGCCACATCGGAACTGGCACTCAAACTCGACAACAGCACCGCCAACGCAGCCTGCACCACCATGAAGCTGGTCGCGTTGTGCTCCCTCGCAACCGCAGCCACCCGCTGCTGCAGTTCCGCCGGCCACTCCACTTCGACGACAGCTCCGCTGTGATCGGCGACCGCCGGGTACGGGCGGTCCGTAGGCAACTCGAGGCGGTCAGGCAGGCCGGCCAGCGCGTCCTGCCAGTAGGCCAGTTGCCCCCTGATGCGGCTCTCGGGGTCGGACAGGTCACCGAGCTGCTCCCGCTGCCACAGTGTGTAATCCACGTACTGCACCGGCAGAGGAGACCACTCCGGCGCCTGGCCGCTGCAGCGCGAGGCGTAGGCGACGGCGACATCACGGGCCAGCGGTGCGAACGACCAAGCGTCCCCGGCAATGTGGTGCACCACCGCAACCAGCACATGCTCATCGTGAGAGACGCGGAAAAGCCTTGCCCAGATCGGGATCTCGTTGTTCAGATCGAAGGGGTGCCGTATCGCCGCATCGATGGCGGTTGCGAGCTCCTTCGCGGGCCAATCCGCGGCGTCAACCTCCTGCCACCCGAAATCGGCCTGGTCGGCTGGAATGACCACCTGCCGGGGGACACCGTCGACCTCGGGGAAGACCGTACGCAGACTCTCATGCCGGGCCGCCACATCGGCCAGGGCAAGGTGGAGCGCATCGACGTCCAATCCGGTGACCCGGTACATCATCGGCATGTTGTAAATCGGGGAAGGACCGTGCAATTGGTCCAAGAACCACAACCGCTGCTGGGCATACGACAACGGCACCACAGCAGGCCGAGGCACGGGGGCCAACGGCGTCCGTCCTCCCACACCCATGGCGATTCGCGGTTCGAGCTGCGCGACGGCCGGCGCGTCGAATACCGCGCGGACTGCCAGATCAGTGTCGAATGCGGTGTTGACGGCATTGATCAGCCGGATGGCTGACAAGGAGTCACCGCCGAGATCGAAGAACGAGTCGTCGACTCCGACCCGATCCAAACCCAATACTTGAGCGAATATACCGGCCAGGATCTCCTCGGCCGGGGTGGTCGGGGCACGATAGCTGTCGGCATCGATGTATTCCGGTGCCGGCAGCGCGCGCCTGTCCAATTTGCCGTTGACGGTCAACGGTATTGCGTCGACCACCACCACGGCGGCAGGCACCATGTAAGTCGGAAGGTGCTCAGCCAGCTCGGCTCGGGCCTGAGCCGGGTCGACCAGTCCCGGCGCCGTCTCTGTCACGTAGCCGACGAGTCGCTTCTCGCCGGGGTGATCCTCGCGGGCGACGACGACAGCCTGTTCCACGCCAACCAGATCAGCCAGTGCGACCTGGATTTCGCCTAGTTCGATCCGGTAGCCGCGGATCTTTACCTGCTCATCGGCGCGACCGAGATACTGCATCTGCCCGTCACTGCCCCAGCGCACCAGATCGCCGGTCCGGTACATCCGCGTCCCCGCGCCGCCGAACGGGCAAGCGACGAAACGCGATGCGGTCAACCCGGCCCGACCGACGTAACCCACCCCGACGCCACGGCCGGCCACATACAACTCCCCCACAACGCCTGGGGGCACCTCCCGCAGCCAGCGATCAAGGACGAACAACGCGGCGCCGGGTGCCGGCGAACCGATCGGAACGATGTTCGGCACCGCCCCTTCGGCTTTCAAGGGCGCACTGATCGCGGCGTACACCGTGGCCTCGGTTGGCCCATACGCGTTGATCAGCACCCGTCCCGGTGCCCAACGTTGCACCAACTCGGTCGGGCAGGCTTCCCCGGCGACCACCAACGTGGTGGCCTCCAAGCCGTCCGGTGAGAGCATCCCCGCCGCCGACGGTGTCTGACTCAACACGCTGACCTTCTGGCTCACCAACAAGTCGTGCAAGTCCTGCGGCGAACGGGCCACCTCCTCCGGCACCACCACCAACCGGCCGCCGTGCAGCAGGGCGCAGAAGATGTCCCACACGGAGACGTCGAACACCAGCGAATGCCATTGCGACCAAACGGTTCCAGGACCGACCAGGGCCGGGTCCACGGCGCCGAGGAACTGCGTCACATTCTGGTGAGTGATCGCCACGCCCTTCGGAACGCCGGTGGTTCCCGAGGTATAGATCAGGTAGGCGAGGTCATCTGCCTTCGGTCCTCGCAACGCTGTGTCTGGTTGCGTCTCGATCCGCGCGTCCGCGATGTCGATGACACTCAGGTCACACCCATCCAACCGTGTCCGCAACTCGGATGTGGTGACCGCCGCGACCGGGCCGGCGTCGGTCAGCATGAATTCGACCCGCGCGTCCGGCACCATCGGGTCGATGGGCAGGTACGCTGCCCCCGACTTGAGCACTGCCAGGATCGCGACGATCGCCTCGGCCGAATGGTTGAGCAGCAGCGCCACACATTCGCCCGAGCCGGCACCATGGCCAACAAGCAGGTGTGCCAGGCGATTCGACGCCTGGTCGAGCTCGCGATACGTCCACGAACTCTCGCCGCACACCACCGCGACTGCGGCGGGGTCCCGTGCCACCTGTTCGGCGAACATTGCCGGAATCGACCTGGCGACCACCGACTCGGACAGCACCGCCCGGTTGCCCCATTCGTCGAGGTGGGCGTGGTCACCTGCCTCGAGCAAGTTCACTGACGACAACGTCGCTGATGGATCGGCCGTCAGGGCTTGGACCGCACGGGTCAGTCGCTCGGCGAAGCGCTGAATGGTGGCGGTATCGAACACATCGGTGCGGAACTCCACGGCCCCGGTGATGCCGGCGGGCTCACCGGCGCTCCAGCGTTCTGCCAACGAGATCATCAGATCCATGCGGGCCGTCTGAGTGTCCGCTTCCAGCGGGGTGGCCTGCATGCCGCCCAAGCTCGTCGACGCTGCGCGGTCGCCGTCCTGCTCGGTCAGGTTCTGCCAGGCCATCATCACCTGGACCAGTGGGTGGTGGGTCAAACTGCGAGACGGGTTGAGCCGGTCGACAACCATCTCGAAGGGCACATCCTGGTGCTCGTAGGCAGCCAGGCTACGTTTCCGTACCTCGGCCAACAAGTCACCGACGGACGGATCACCGTCGAGTTCGACACGTAACACCAGTGTGTTGACAAAGACGCCGACCAACTCATCCAATGCTGGATCGGTACGCCCTGCAATGGGGAATCCCACTGCAACATCCGAATTCCCGCTGAGAGTTGACAACAGCACAGCCAGGGCAGCCTGTACCACCATGAAGCTGGTGGCATTGTGCTCGGCCGCCACCCGCGCTATCTGCTGCTGTAACTCGACCGGCCACTCCATCGCGAGACTGGCCCCGTGGTAGTTGGCCACCGGCGGATACGGCCGGTCGGTGGGCAGCTCCAGACGCTCGGGCAGCCCGGCCAATGCCTGCTCCCAATAGGCCAACTGACCAGAAATCCGGCTGTCCGGATCAGTCAGATCACCCAGATACGACCGCTGCCACAGCGTGTAATCCGCATATTGCACCGGTAACGGCGCCCAGTCGGGAGCCAGTCCCGCACACCGGCTCGCGTAGGCCATCCCGATGTCACGCACGAGCGGCCCGATCGACCAGCCATCCCCGGCAATGTGATGGACCACCGCAACCAGCACATGTTCGCCCTCGCCCGTGCGGAAAAGGGTTGCTCTCAACGGGATCTCAGCGGACAGGTCGAAGTTGTATCCGACGGTCGCACGAATCGCGTCGTGGAGCTGATCCGCGGACCAGTCCTCCGCATCGACGAACTGCCATCCCGGATCGGCCTGTCCCGCCGGCACCACGACCTGTCGAGGCACACCGTCGACCGCCGGGAACACCGTGCGCAGAGCCTCGTGGCGCTCGACCACATCGGTCAGTGCCGCAGCGAGCGCATCAACGTCGAGTCCGCCGGTGATCCGGTACGCGGTCGGCATGTTGTAGATCGGTGACGGTCCCTCGAGCTGGTCGAGGAACCACAGTCGCTGCTGGGCAAATGACAGCGGGAGGGCTTCGGGGCGTTGTCGGGCCACCAGCGGTTCACGCCGCCCCGAACTTTGGCCTGCACGCGACGCAAGCTGTGCCACCGTGGGCGCCTCGAACACTGCCCGAACTGCGAGATCTGTTTCCAGACCGGCATTGACCGCATTGATCAACCGCATCGCCGACAGCGAGTCACCGCCCAGGTCGAAGAAGGAGTCATCCGCCCCGACCCGTTCCAGACCGAGCACCTGCGCATAGATTCCGGCGAGCAGTTCCTCGACGGGAGTTGCCGGAGCGCGGTACTCCTGACCGTTGGCGTAGTCGGGGGCCGGCAGAGCGCGTTTGTCGAGTTTGCCGTTTACCGTCAAGGGCAACGCCTCGAGTACCACCACCGCCGCGGGCACCATGTAGCCGGGCAACCGCTCCGACAATGCCGCACGAACCGCGACCGGGTCCGCGCTCCCGGTGATGTAGCCGACGAGGCGCTTGTCGCCGGGGCGGTCTTCTCGGGCTATGACCTCGGCTTGTCTCACCCCGTCCAGATCTTCCAGGGCAGATTGGATTTCGCCCAGTTCGATGCGGTAACCGCGAATCTTGACCTGCTCATCAGCACGCCCCAGATAGCGCAACTGGCCGTCAGGGCCCCACGAGGCGAGATCGCCGGTCCGATACATCCGGGTTCCTGTCCCGCCGAACGGGCACGCCATGAATCTCGTCGCGCTCAGTCCGCCGCGGCGCCAGTAACCGAATCCCAGCCCGGCGCCGACGACGTACAACTCACCCACCACACCCACCGGCACCGGTTGCAGCGACGAATCCAGCACGAAGAACCCGAGGTGGTCCAACGGCACACCGATCGGGCTCGCGCTGCCCTCGACGTCACTGGCCACGATCTCCCGGAACGAGGCGTGCACGGTCGTCTCGGTGATGCCATACATGTTGATCAGCCGAGTGGAACCTGAATGTCCCTCGAACCACGGTCGAAGGCGCTGTGGTTCAAGCGCTTCCCCACCGAAGATCACCGTCTCCAACTTCAACTGACGGCCCAGTTCAGGCTGCAACGTGTCTACCGACTGCAAGGCATAGAACGCCGACGGTGTCTGACTCAATACCGTCACCTGTTCGGCAACAAGCAAGCTGAGCAAGTCCTCCGGAGATCGTGTCACCGACTCTGACACCACGACCAGCCGGCCGCCGAACAGCAGCGCTCCCCAGATCTCCCACACCGAATAGTCGAATGCCAACGAATGGCACTGCGTCCATACCTGACCCGCCAGCCCCAACTCGGCGTCCAAGGTCCCCAACAACCGAGCCACATTCCGATGGCTGATCGCCACGCCCTTGGGAACACCGGTCGTCCCCGAGGTGTAGATCAAATACGCGACATCATCTGAAACCGGTCCCCGCAGTGCGGTACTGGATTGCGCATCGATCGCTGGGTCGGCAACGTCTACGACGGTCAGGTCGATTCCTTCCAGCCGCGCCCGCAATCCGGCGGTGGTCACCGCGACAATCGGAGCCGCATCGCCAAGCATGAACTGGATTCGCGTATCGGGATGCATCGGATCGACCGGCACGTATGCCGCCCCCGACTTCAACGCTCCCAGAATCGCGACGATCGCCTCAACCGACCGTGGCACCAATACCGCCACACATTCACCCGGACCGGCGCCAAAGTCAACCAGCCAGTGCGCCAGCCGGTTCGACGCTTCGTCGAGCTCGCGATAGGTCATCGAACGACCATCGAAACTCACGGCCACCGCCTCAGGTGCGCGGGCGACCTGAGCGGCGAACAGCCCCGGAATCGACAGCACAGGGACCGGGGACTCGGCCAATACGGCGCGGTTACCGACCTCGTCGAGGCGAGCATGTTCGACGACATCCAGCACATCGACCGACGACAGCCGCCGCGTCGGATCATCGATCAGCGCCTCTGCGACGCGCGCCAGCCGCTCGATCATGGTCTCGATACCGGCCGCGTCGAACACGTCGGTCCGGAACTCCACCGTGCCGCCGATCCCTGCGGGGTTGCCGGCGTCGTCCCACCGTTCAGCCAAGGAGAACGTGAGGTCCATCCGGGCCACGTGGGTGTCCACCGGCAGCGGACTGACCTGCGCCTCCCCCAGAGTGGCTTCGGTCGCGGTGTCGGTGGTGAAGTTCTGCCAGGCCAGCGCCACCTGGACCAGCGGGTGATGGGCCAGCGACCGGGTCGGCTTGAGCCGATCAACGAGTACTTCGAACGGCACGTCTTGATGCTCAAGCGTGGCCAGGCTGCGTTGGCGCACCTGGGCCAGCAACTCGGCAGCAGTCGGGTCATCGGACAGGTCCACTCGCAGCACCAGCGTGTTGACGAAGAATCCCACCAACTGATCGAGCGCCGCATCGCCACGACCTGCGATCGGAACTCCCACGGCCACATCAGAAGTCGCACTGAGCTTCGACAACAACGTCGTCAGCGCGGCCTGGACCACCATGTACGTCGTGGCATTGTGTTCCCGCGCAACTTGACGTATCCGCTTGTGCAATTCAGCCGGCAATGACACCGGCATGCTGGCGCCGCGGTGATCGGCCACCGGCGGGTAGGGGCGGTCGGTGGGAAGTTCCAGGCGTTCGGGAAGCCCGGCCAACGCGTTTTCCCAATACGCCACCTGCCCCGAGATGCGGCTGTCGGTGTCGCTCAGGTCGCCCAGATACGCGCGTTGCCATAGGGAGTAGTCGACATATTGCACCGGCAACGGCGTCCAGCCCGGCGCTTGTCCCGCGGACCGGCAGGCATACGCCATTTGCAGGTCGGCGATAAGCGGGGCCACGGACCAGCCGTCGGCAGCGATGTGGTGCACCACGGCGACCAGGACGTGCTCGTCCTCGTTCACCCTTAGAAGCGCGGCCCGCAAAGGTGCCTCGCTGCCCAGATCGAAGGCGTGGCCTGCCATCTCGCCGATGGCTTCACGCAATTCGGTCACCGACCACCCGCCGGCGTCGACCACTCGCCAACCGCAATCGGCTTCCTCTGCCGGTATCACCACCTGCTCCGGGATGCCCTTGGTCGACCGGAACACCGTGCGCAGAGACTCGTGGCGCTCCACCACATCGGCCAGCGCCGCACCGAGTGCGTCAGTGTTCAGCTGTCCGGTGATCTGTAGTGCCACCGCCATGTTGTAGATCGGTGATGGACCCTCTAGTTGGTCGAGGAACCACAGCCGCTGCTGGGCATACGACAGCGGAATGACTGCGGGGCGTAGCTGGGCCACCAACGGTTCACGCCCACCCGAACTCTCACCTACACGCGCCGCAAGCCCGGCCACGGTCGGGGTCTCGAACACCGCCCGCACCGCCAGCTCAGCATCCAAACTGGCGTTGATGGCATTGATCAACCGCGCCGCCGACAGCGAATCCCCACCCAGGTCGAAAAACGAGTCATCAACCCCGACCTGCTCCAGACCCAATACCTGCGCGTAGATCCCGACCAGGATTTCCTCGGTGGGTGTACTCGGAGCCCGGTACCGATCGACATCGACGTACTCAGGTGCCGGTAGCGCGCGGCGGTCGAGCTTGCCGTTGACCGTCAGCGGCAAGGTGTCCAGTACCACCACCGCGGTGGGCACCATGTAGCCGGGCAACCGCTCCGACAGGGCCGCACGAACCTCGACCGGGTCTGCGCTGCCGGTGATGTAGCCGACCAGACGTTTATCGCCGGGGCGGTCTTCCCGGGCGATCACCGCCGCCTGGCCTACCCCGTCGACCTCCGCCAACGCGGTTTGGATCTCCCCCAACTCGATTCGATAGCCACGAATCTTGACCTGCTCATCAGCACGCCCGCCATACCGCAACTGGCCATCGGGACCCCACGACGCCAGATCGCCGGTCCGATACATCCGCGCACCCGCCCCACCAAACGGGCACGCCACAAACCTTGTCGCACTCAGTCCACCACGGCGCCAATAACCGCATCCCAAACCCGCGCCGACCACATACAACTCACCCACCACACCCACCGGCACCGGTTGCAGCGACGAATCCAGCACAAAGAACCCTAGATGAGCCAACGGCACACCGATCGGGCTGACACTGCCCTCAGCATCACCGGAGACGATCTCCCGGAACGACGCGTGCACCGTCGTCTCGGTGATGCCATACATGTTGATCAACCGCGGCGAACTCGGATGACGATCCAACCACCCCCGAAGCCGCTGTGGCTCAAGAGCTTCCCCACCGAAGACCACCGTCTCCAGCTTCAACTGACCACCCGGCTCCGGTTGCAACGCATCCGCAGCCTGCAACGCGTAGAACGCCGACGGCGTCTGGCTGAACATGGTGACCTGCTCGGCAACCAGCAGCGCATATAGATCTTCTGGTGCCTGCGTCACGGACTCCGGCACCACGATCAACCGGCCGCCATACAGCAACGCCCCCCAGATCTCCCAGACCGAGTAGTCAAAAGCCAACGAATGACACTGCGTCCACACCTGACCCGCCAGGCCGACCTCCGCGTCCAGCGTCTCCAGCAACCGCACCACATTGGAGTGAGTGATCGCCACACCCTTCGGGCGGCCCGTCGTCCCCGACGTGTAGATCAAATACGCGACGCCGTCAGCCGTCGGTGCGGGCAGTTCCTGCCTCTCCCCGTTGTGCTGATGTACATCGTCGAAATCAAGGACCTCCAGATCGCACTCTGCAAATCGGTCCATCAAGCCCGTGTTCGTGATCGCCACGGCAGGTTCGGCGTCGGCGAGCATGAACTGAATGCGCGCATCGGGATGCATCGGGTCGATCGGCAGATAGGCAGCCCCCGACTTCAACACCGCGACAATGGAAACGATCGCTTCGATGGAGCGAGGGAACAACAACGCCACCCGCTCACCCGGGCCCACCCCGAGAGTGACCAACCTCTGTGCCAGGCGGTTCGATGCCTCGTCAAGTTCCGCATAGGTCATCGATCGGCCTTTGAAGACCACCGCCACCGCCTCCGGTGCACGGGCCACCTGCACCGCGAACAACCCAGGAATCGACGCCGACACCGCCACCGGTTCGTTCAGTACCGCGCGATTGCCCCATGCATACAGCTGAACGTGCTCGTCCTCATCGAGGAAATCCATCGACGACAACCGCCGGCTCAGGTCGGCAGTCACGATGAGGCCTCCACCTCGGCCGTCATCGCCACCAAGACTTTTCGCAACCGATCGATCAACCGCACAACGGTGGCCTCGTCATAAACGTCGGTGCGAAATTCCACAGTCCCTCCAATCCCGGCCGGCTCGCCGGTCTCAGTCCAGCGTTCTCCCAACGCAAAGGTCAGATCTGTACGTGCGGTGTGGGTCTGCGCGGGCAGCGGTGTCACCCGGACGTCGCCCAGCGTCAGACCGCCTGCGGTGTCCGCGCTGTGCTGCCAGGCCAGGTTCTGCCAGGACAACATGATCTGCACCAACGGGTGATGGGTCAGGCTGCGAGTCGGGTTGAGCCGGTCCACCACAAGCTCGAACGGCACATCCTGGTGCTCGAAGGCTGCCAGACCTCGTTGTCTTACCTGCTCAAGCAGCTCACCAATGGTCGGATCTCCGGAGAAGTCGACCCGCAGCACCAGGGTGTTGACGAAGAATCCCACCAGGTCGTCCAACGCGGGGTCATTGCGACCGGCGATCGAAATACCTACCGCGACATCCGAAGTCGCGCCTAGCTTCGACAGCAGCAGCGCCAACCCGGCTTGTACCACCATGAAACTGGTCGCGTTCTGCAGCCGAGCCAGCCGGGCGATGCGCTGCTGCAGGTCGGCCGGCCAATCCACCACCAGGCTCGCGCCCCGGTAGTCGGCGACCGGCGGGTACGGCCGATCTGTCGGCAACTCCAACCGCTCCGGCAGTCCGGCCAACGCCTCTTCCCAATACGCCAGTTGCCCGGAGATGCGGCTGTCGCGGTCTGTGAGATCACCCAGATACGAACGCTGCCAAAGTGTGTAGTCCGCGTACTGCACGGGCAAAGGTGACCAATCAGGTGCTTCGCCCTCGCTGCGCCTGGCGTAGGCGGCGCCGAGGTCGGCCACGAGCGGGGTCACCGACCAGCCATCGGCAGCGATGTGGTGTACCACGGCCACCAGCACATGCTCGTTCTCTGCAACGCGGAACAAGCTTGCCCTCAAAGGCAATTCCGTCGACAGATCGAACGAATGACGCGCTACCGCGCCGGCTGCATCGGCCAGGCGGTCGGCTGCCCAACCAACTGCATCCACCACCTCCCAGGACATGCGGGCGTCCTCAGCCGGTACCACAAACTGCTGGGGTGCCTCACCGGCGAGGGTGAACAGTGTGCGCAGGCTTTCGTGTCGACCCACCACATCGACCAACGCCTGGCCGAGCGCAGCGGTGTCGAGATCTCCGCTCAGACGCAATCCCACGGCCAGGTTGTAAACCGGTGAAGGGCCGTTCAATTGGTCGAAGAACCACAGCCGCTGCTGGGCGTACGACAGGGGGATGGTCTGCGGACGTGGCATCACCTGCAGAGGCGGGCGGGCTGCGTCGCCCTGCTGCCGGTCCAGGCAGACAGCCAGCCGCCCTACGGTCGGCGCATCGAACAGGTAGCGGACCGGGACATCCTTGCCGAGCGCAGACTGAAGGCGTGCGCTGACGCGGATCGCGATGAGCGAGTCGCCGCCGAGGGCAAAGAAATCGTCGTCGAGCCCGACCTGATCGAGACCCAGAACCTCGGCGAAGACCTCGGCGACCGTCTTCTCCGTCGGCGTCTGAGGTGACCGGAACGTGGTCGCCGTGAACACCGGCTCTGGAAGGGCCTTGCGGTCGGTCTTGCCAGAGGAAGTCAGCGGGAACTCGTCGAGCACCACGATCTGGCTCGGCACCATGTATTCGGGCAAACGCGCGGCCAACCATTGGCGCACCTCGCTCACCTTGCTGTTGGTATCGGGATCATTGGCGTAAGCGCTGCGCTTGTGTGAACCGGCCGGGGGCAGATACAGATCGGTCAGTACCGGAATCTCCCCGTCCTCAGTGCCGGCAACGAACACTGCGTCCACAGTGCCGGGGTCGGGCCCCCAGGTGACCGCCACCCGGTACCCCGCGTCCTCACCGAGCCGGTACAGCACCTCGGGTGTGACGACGTTCGCGGGGTTGGCCGCAATCTCCGCCTCTACCAACGCATCGGTCACCGAATGTCCGTCGGCAAGAGCTTGTTCGACGATCACATCGGCCATCACACCCGCACGCGGGATCGCGGTGACCCGTACGGTTGCCGGCCGCTGGGCCGTCAACTCGGCGTGCAATCCGCTCAGCCCCGCGCACTCGGCCCAATCCCAGGTGGGCACCTCCTCGAGAGAAAGGACTCCGTCGGATGACCTGTGGACGGTGACGTCATAGCGGTAACGGGTCAGCTCGTTGTCGGCTTCACCGCGCTTGACCTGGACGCTTATCCCGCCCACCGCGGGGTTCTCAGCTGCCCAGATCGTGAAGAACTCGGGGGCCAGCAGCAACTCCGGCTCACCGAGGACTGCGCGTTGAACTCGCTGACGAAGATCGTCGGTGTCGGTATCGGACCCGATGCGCGCCAACGCGATACCGGTCTGGAAGGCGCCCTGCAGGCTGTGATTTCGCACGTCACCGACAAACAGTGTTCCGCCGGGGGCCAACAGGCCCATGGCGTTGTCCATCACCTCGGTGAGGTACGCCGAATTCGGGAAGTACTGGATGACCGAGTTGATGATGATCGTGTCGAAGTACCCGGCAGGCAGCCCGTCGACCACGTCTGCGGCCTGCACCCGCAACCGGACCCGGTCTCCCCACGGTTGTCCGGCCACTGCCGATTCGAGCGTCCGTATGGTCGGCGCGGAGAAGTCTGTGCCCCAGTACTCCCCGCACTTGGGAGCGATCTGTGAAAGTACGAGACCCGAACCGACGCCGAGCTCCAGCACCCGCTGTGGCCGCAGTGACAGAATCCGGTTCACCGCCGCAGAGCGCCACTCCTCCATCTGATCCAGCGGAATGGGGTCGCCGGTGTAGCTGCTGTTCCAGCCTCGGAAATCGCTTCCGAATTCAACCACGTCGAGGTCGGCGTCGTAGAGCTCGTCGTAGACGTGTTGCCACTGATCGACGACTTCCGCATCGTGGTCAGCGTTGCTGGCCCGCTCCAATGCGACATACGCGACCAGGTGATCCGCCGCATCGGTGTGGAATACCGCGGCGGCAGCCCGATTGACTTGCGGGCAGGCCAATAGGGTGTTCTCGATCTCGCCCAGTTCCAGGCGCTGGCCACGCAGCTTGACCTGCGCGTCCGCGCGTCCGAGGTATTCCAGGCTGCCCGATTCGGTCCAGC
>NZ_JBZDPT010000046.1:0-118378 GCF_058270035.1 Mycobacterium shunyiense
GGAAGCCCAGTAATGGGTGAAGGGAACTGGCACTAACCGGCCGAAAACTTACAACAACCAACAAACACCAAATGTTTGATGGGTTTCAGTAAGACGCACACCAAGCCTCGCAACCACAATTCATAAACACCCACACACTTGTGTATGGAGTGCGATACCGCACCCCACCACCAAAACACAAAGGTTTACACCCAGAAACGGGTGAATAAAGTTACGGCGGTCCATAGCGGCAGGGAAACGCCCGGTCCCATCCCGAACCCGGAAGCTAAGCCTGCCAGCGCCGATGATACTACCCTCTCGGGTGGAAAAGTAGGACACCGCCGAACACAAATTAAGTCCCGAGCCCTCCAATTTCGATTGGAGGGCTCGGGCATTTTTGTATGTCGGGACTTTTTACTAGAGGCGCGTTTTCAATTCGATAATCGAAAACGCGCCTCAGTGTCGGTTAATTGAAAAGTGCCGGCATTGTGCGGCTCTTCTCCAATTCCAGCAATGCTCGCTTGCGGTCGAGTCCGCCGCCGTATCCGGTGAGGCTGCCATTGGCGCCGATCACCCGATGGCACGGCACGATGATTCCGATCGGATTGTGCCCATTGGCCAGTCCGACCGCGCGTGATCCGCTCGGCGATCCGATCTGGCGCGCGATCTCGCCGTAGGAGCAGGTTTCCCCGTACGGGATGGTTTGCAGGGCCTCCCACACCCGGCGCTGAAACTGGGTGCCCACCATGTCCAGTTCCAGTTCGAATTCGGTGAGGTCGCCGGCGAAGTAGGCGGTCAGTTGGTCGACGGCGTCGGGGAATGCTGCGTCGTCGCGCTCCCACCCTTCGCGGCTCGGTTCATACGTCTGATCGACCATCCGGAGATGCCTGAGCCGGCCATCGCGGCCGGCCAGCGTGAGTAGACCGACCGGGCTGTCCATCGTGCGGTACTGCAGTGTCGTCATGACTTCTCCTCTGGATCGTGCGGGGGCCATTCGTTCACCGCGTGGTCCAGGGTGGTCCACAGGTGTTGTGTCGCATAGGCGCGCCACGGGCGCCACTGCGTGCTGTGCTCCACGAGGCCGTTCGCCGGCATGCCCAAGTGTTCGGCAGCAGCGCGCACCCCGAGATCGGTGGCAGGGAAGGCATCTGGATCACCGAGGCCACGCATCGCGATCACCTCTGTGGTCCACGGCCCCACCCCGGGAAGCGCAAGCAACTGCTCGCGGGCGCGGTCCCAATCGCAGCCGGGGTCCAGGACCAGATCGCCGTCGGCGATGGCCTGAACCATGGCCGCCACCGTCCGTCTTCGTGAGGCCGGCATCGCGAGATGCGCTGGATCCAGCCCGACGAGATCCGTGACGTCGGGAAAGACGTGGGTCAAACCGCCCGTGTCGCCGGAGATCGGTGTTCCGTAACCGGCGACCAGGCGACCCACATGCGTACGTGCAGCCTTGATCGAGACCTGTTGGCCGATCACCACCCGGAGCGCCAGTTCGGTTTCGTCGACTGTGCGGGGAATGCGTTGTCCGGGCGCCTTGGCCACCACCGCCGCGAGCGCTGGATCCACCTGTAGCGCTTCCACGACCGCCTCCGGGTCGGCATCCAGGTCCAACAGCCGTCGACACCGCGCAATGGCGGCCGACAGGTCACGGAAATCGTCGAGCACCAACAGGCAGCGGACATGGTCTGGTTGAGGTGCCAGGCCGACCACGCCATGACCGTGTGGCAGTCGCAGGGTGCGCCGGAACTGCCCGTCGCGGACCTCCTCCAACCCTGGCACCGCACTGGCCGCCAGATGGCCGAACAAACCTTCGTAGGAGAACGGGGTCCGCACCGGCAGCCGTAGTGACACAACACCGGGAGCGGCGGACGCCGCGGTGGTGAATTTGCTCCGGGCCCGTTGGCGAAGCTGGGTGGGCGTGAGATCGCACACCGCACGGACGGTGTCGTTGAACTGCCGGATGCTGGCGAAACCCGCGGCGAACGCGACATCGGCGAACGGGATCTCGGTGGTTTCGATCAGGACCCGAGCCGTCTGGGCACGCTGGGCCCGAGCCAGGGCCAGGGGATTGGCCCCCAGCTCGGCCTGCAGGATGCGTTGCAGCTGCCGGCTGGTGTACCCGACGCGGGCGGCCAGCCCCGTCACCCCTTCGCGGTCCACGATGCCGTCGGCGATGAGCCGCATGCACCGCGCGACGATGTCGCCGCGCACGTTCCATTCCGGGGAACCGGGCGAGGCGTCGGGACGGCACCGTTTACAGGCCCGGAACCCGGCCGCCTGGGCGGCCGCCGCGGTCGGATAGAACCGCATGTTCCGGGCGAAAGGTGGGCGCACCGGGCAGCTGGGACGGCAGTAGATACCTGTGGTGAGCACGGCGGTGACGAACCAACCGTCGAACCGTGCGTCCTTGGATTGGACTGCCCGGTAGCAGCGGTCGAAATCTTCGTGCATGCGTTCCACGATGGCACGGTATCCAGCGCTGCACTAGCGGAAAAACGACATGGTCGTGGGGCTTGGCTCGCGGTTAGACTTCGTCCTGTGGCCGAGCTGGTGCAGCAGTACCTGGACCGGATTCGTGCCGAGCAGATCGATACGCGGGATGGTGCCCTGGCAAACTACATCCCCGAACTCGCCAACGTCGACCCCGAGGGTTTCGGGCTCAGCCTGTCGTCCTCGGACGGCTATGTCTACGAATCCGGCGATGCTGCACTCGAATTCACCATCCAGTCGATTTCGAAACCGTTCACGTATGCGCTGGCGCTGGACCTGATCGGCCAGGATGCGGTGGACGCCAGGATCGGGGTGGAACCCTCCGGTGAAGCGTTCAACGAGATCAGCGTCGACGATGTGACCAAGACGCCGAAGAACCCGATGATCAACGCTGGTGCGATTGCAGCGGTTTCGCTGGTCCCCGGAGCGGGTCCCGATGAGCAGTTCGACCGCATCCACGACTTCTACTCGGCATGTGCGGGCCGACGACTCGAGATCGACATGGATGTCTATGACTCGGAGAAGGCCACGGGCAATCGCAACCGCGCGATCGCCTACATGTTGGCCAGTTTCGGTGTGCTGGACGGTGATCCGGATGACGTGCTGGATGTGTACTTCCGGCAGTGTTCGGTCAAGGTGACCAGTACCGACCTGGCGCGCATGGCCGCCACGTTGGCGCGGGGTGGGCTCAATCCGTTGACCGGGAGACGGGTGATCGACGCACACGTGGTGCGCCGCACCCTCAGTGTGATGGTGACCTGCGGGATGTACGACGCGACAGGCGATTGGATCAGTGCTGTGGGCATGCCCGCCAAGAGCGGCGTCGGCGGTGGCATCGTGGCGGTGCTGCCCGGCCAACTCGGCATCGGCGTCTACTCGCCGCGTCTGGATGCTCGCGGTAACAGTGTGCGCGGCGTACAGGTGTGCCGAAACCTGTCTTCGCAGCTGGGATTGCACTTCCTCAGCGTCACTCGTGAGTCGTCATCGACCTTGCGGGCCGTGTTCGACGCAGGGCCGGGCATCCGGGTCTACGAGGTCCAGGGAGACCTCTTGTTCGCCGGAGCCGAGCAGGTGCTGCGGACCGCCGACCATGACCGTGGTCGGTACGACGTGGCCGTGCTGGACGTCACCCGCGTCGACGACATCAACGACGCTGCCCGCGGCATGCTCACCGGGATGCGGGCCAACCTGACCGCAGCTGGCAAGGAGGCCTATCTCGTCGACCCTGACGGTCGTGTGGTGCCTGCCGACCGGCGCGACGATTACGACGCCATCGTGTTCCGCACCCTCGACGAGGCGGTGGATGCGGCGCTGCGGAGGTGTGCAGGCTAGGTCGGCACGGCGACGCGGGTCGGCTCACCGAGGCCTCGCAGGGGGACCGACTCGCCCAGTGACCAACGAGCCCTTTCGGTTTCAGATGCGTTGGCGATGGTGTCCGATGAGGCCACCAGGTGCCCGGGCACCTGCTTGGAGAAATCGCACAACCGTGACGCCTCGTTGACCGGCTCGCCGATCACCGTGTATTCGAAGCGTTCCTTGGCGCCCACGTTGCCCGCCACCACCTGGCCCGCCGCGACCCCGATACCTGCCTTCAGCTCGGGAACCTCGGCACGCAAACGTTGCGCGATCGCCCGTGCGGCTCCAAGGGCTTCGTCCTCGGCGTTGGGAAGAGAGACCGGCGCGCCGAACACCGCGAGGATGGCGTCACCCTCGAACTTGTTGACCAGGCCGCGGTGATTGTCGACTTCATCGACGATGACGGCGAAGAATCTGTTGAGCAGATCGACGACCTCGACCGCGGGCCTGGTGGTGACCAGCTGGGTCGAGCCGATGACGTCGACGAAAATCACTGCGGCGTGGCGTTCCTCGCCGCCGAGGACAGGCTTCTCCTGTTCGGCCAGTGCGGCGACTTCCCGGCCGACATGGCGGCCGAACAGATCGCGCACTCGCTCGCGCTCGCGCAGCCCGTGCACCATGGAGTTGAATCCCCGTTGCAGCTGGCCGAGTTCGGTGCCGTCGAACACCACGAGGTTGGTGTCCAGATCACCCTGCTCGACGCGATTGAGCGCGGCACGCACCACCCGAATCGGGGTCGCGGTCAGGTAGGACAGGATCCACATCAGCAGGAATCCGAACACCAGCGCAAACGAGCCGAGACCGATGACGGCGTAGGCGAATTGGACCGGTGTCAGGTTGTTGAGCGTCACGGCGAACACCGCAGCCAGCATGATGCCCAGGATGGGAACGCCCGAGCTCAGCGCCCATACCACCATGGTGCGACCCATGATGCCCTGCGCCAGCCGGACCGGCGGCGGGCCCGCTTCCAGCGCCTGCGCGGCGACCGGCCGCAGTGCGAACTCGGTGAAGAGATGGCAGCTGACCGACACCACGATGCCGGGAAAACTGATGCCCAGCAAGAACTTCGGAATGTAATTGGTGTCGACCAGACCGTAGAGCGTCGTCAACAACGCGGTGCCCACGCCCCACAGGATCAGCAGCACCCGGGTGAGCCGGAACGGGGCGAGGAAGGTGTTCCGCTGATCCGCGACGGTCGGTGGGCGTTCCTCGATGGCCCAGCGCACGTTGTCGATCACCCGGGTCGTCGCCCAGAACACCCCGACGATCAACGCCGTTCCCATGTAAGCGGGTGCCACGATGAAGGTGATCCAGCGGACCGACGGGTCGAACACAGCCGGCGATGGGAACAACAGGGTGACGATGATCATCGAGATGCCGATACCGAGCAGGTTCCCGAGGATCACGAATGCCGTCAGGATGGCCTGAATGCGCACCCTGCGCCGACGCTGACTCTCCGATACCCGGCCCAATACCCACGATCCGTATTCCGGGGTGTCCGGGATCCGGCTGTTCTGGCGGGTGACACCCTCAAGGACGCGGCCCAGCCGTCGTGCCAGCGATTTGTCGGAGTTCATTGTGGCGTCAGCCTAGTTCGTTCGCCATGCCCTTAAGGTGGATCGGGTGCGCCTCGTGATTGCCCAGTGCACCGTCGACTATGTCGGGCGGCTGACCGCTCACCTTCCATCGGCCCGCCGGCTGTTGTTGTTCAAGTCCGACGGTTCGGTCAGTGTCCATGCCGATGATCGCGCCTACAAGCCGCTGAACTGGATGAGTCCGCCGTGCTGGCTCACCGAGGATGAGGGCGACGGGGCGCCGGTGTGGGTGGTCGAGAACAAGGCCGGTGAGCAGCTGCGCATCACGGTCGAAGACGTCGAGCACGACTCCAGCCACGAACTCGGAGTCGATCCCGGACTGGTGAAGGACGGTGTGGAAGCGCACCTACAGGTGCTCTTGGCCGAACACGTCGAGCTGTTGGGCGCCGGCTACACGCTGGTGCGCCGGGAGTACCCGACCGCGATCGGTCCGGTGGATCTGATGTGCCGCGACGAGCTGGGCCGCTCGGTGGCGGTGGAGATCAAGCGCCGCGGCGAGATCGACGGGGTGGAGCAGCTGACCCGCTATCTCGAGCTGCTCAACCGCGATACCGTGCTAGCTCCGGTGGCCGGTGTGTTCGCTGCCCAGCAGATCAAACCGCAGGCCCGGACGCTGGCCACTGACCGCGGAATCCGCTGCGTGACTTTGGATTACGACCAGATGCGGGGTATGGACAGCGACGAATACCGGCTGTTCTGATGCGCCGTCGGCGTCGTGAGGATCGGCGGTTCGCGCCACCGCCGATGTCACGTCGCGTCGAGACGGGGCCCGACGGTTACGACTACGAGGTGCGGGTGGTTACCGCCTCACGTGCGGTGAAGGTCTATCGATGCCCCGGATGCGACCACGAGATTCGTGTGGCCACCGCGCATGTGGTGGTGTTGCCGGTCGATGTCGGCGATGTCGATGACCGCAGGCACTGGCACACCGCCTGCTGGGCGAATCGGGCCAATCGCGGCCCGACGAGAAAGTGGTCCTAGTGCTCTGAATCCGCGGCCGGTTCGACCAGTTCGATCAGCACGCCGCCGGCATCCTTGGGGTGGATGAAGTTGATGCGCGAGTTCGCCGTGCCCTTGCGGGGAGCTTCGTAGAGCAGCCGAACTCCCTGGCTCCGCAGGCGCTCACTCAGTGCGTCGATGTCGCTGGTCCGGTAGGCCAGCTGCTGCAGACCGGGGCCGCCGCGATCGATGAACTTGGCGATCGTCGACTTCTCGTTCAGCGGGGCCAGCAGCTGGATCTGGGCGCTGCCCTTGGCGGCGCCGCGAACCGAGAGCATGGCCTCACGCACACCCTGGTCTTCGTTGATCTCCTCGTGGAGGACAATCATGCCGAGGTGGTCGTGGTACCACTTGGCCGCGGCATCGAGATCGGGAACGGCGATACCGACGTGATCGATCGCCGTCACCAGCGCGGAAGCGAGTGCGGGACGGGCATCAACCTGTTCGGCGGTCATAACGCAACGGTAACCTTTACCTGAACGTTTGCGTATGTGTGATCGCCCACACAGCTCTTGGACCATGGCTTTGGAGGAAAGAATGACCACGTCGGTGATTGTTGCTGGAGCGCGTACTCCGGTTGGCAAGTTGATGGGCTCGCTGAAGGATTTTTCCGGCAGTGACCTGGGCGCGATCGCAATCCGCGGCGCCCTCGAGAAGGCGAAGGTCGACGCTTCGCTGGTGGACTACGTGATCATGGGCCAGGTGCTGACCGCCGGCGCCGGTCAGATGCCCGCTCGCCAGTCCGCCGTAGCCGCAGGCATCGGCTGGGATGTGCCGGCCCTGTCCATCAACAAGATGTGCCTGTCGGGCATCGATGCGATCGCGCTGGCCGACCAGCTGATCCGCGCCGGCGAATTCGAGGTCGTGGTCGCCGGTGGGCAGGAGTCGATGAGCCAGGCCCCGCACCTGCTGCCCAAGAGCCGTGAGGGCTACAAGTACGGCGATGCGACGCTGGTCGACCACTTGGCCTACGACGGTCTGCACGACGTGTTCACAGATCAGCCGATGGGCGCACTCACCGAGCAGCGCAACGACGTCGACAAGTTCACCCGCACCGAGCAGGACGAGTTTGCTGCTCAGTCGCACCAGAAGGCCGCCGCGGCATGGAAGGACGGGGTGTACGCCGACGAGGTGGTGCCTGTGTCGATCCCGCAGCGCAAGGGTGACCCGATCGAGTTCGCCGAGGACGAGGGCATCCGGGCCAACACCACCGCCGAATCGCTGGGCGGCCTGCGTCCGGCCTTCCGCAAGGACGGCACCATCACTGCCGGCTCGTCGTCGCAGATCTCCGACGGTGCGGCCGCGGTAGTGGTGATGAGCAAGGCCAAGGCGCAGGAGCTGGGTCTGGACTGGCTGTGTGAGATCGGTGCCCACGGTGTGGTGGCCGGCCCGGACTCCACGCTGCAGAGCCAGCCCGCCAACGCGATCAAGAAGGCCGTCGAGCGCGAGGGCATCAGCGTCGATCAGCTGGACGTCCTCGAGATCAACGAGGCGTTCGCTGCGGTGTCGCTGGCCTCGACCAAGGAGCTGGGCGTCGACCCGGCCAAGGTCAATGTGAACGGCGGCGCGATCGCCATCGGTCACCCGATCGGGATGTCCGGTGCGCGCATCACGCTGCACGCGGCGCTGGAACTGGCGCGCAAGGGGTCCGGCTACGCGGTGGCCGCGCTCTGCGGTGCCGGTGGCCAGGGCGATGCCCTGATCCTGCGTCGCCCGTAGTTAACCGACGACTCAAAACGACGCTGCGTAGTAGCTGGCCGTCACTTCGGGCACAATGGCGGCCATGACACGCTCCTTCGACCTGCGCACGGTTTCCGGCTGGTTCCGGCTCATCGCCCTCGCTGAGGCGGTGAGCTGGGCCGGCCTGCTGGTCGGCATGTATTTCAAGTACCTGGGCAGTCCGCGCACCGAGATCGGTGTCAAGGTGTTCGGGCCGATACACGGGGGCGTCTTCGTCGCCTTCGTGGTGGCCGCTCTGCTGGTTGGTATTGCCTGCAAGTGGGGCGTGGGCACCTGGTTTCTGGCGTTGCTGGCCAGCATCGTGCCATTGGGCAGTGTGATCTTTGTCATGTGGGCGGATCGGACTGCCCGCATCGAATCGGGCGGGGCTCCCGCGCTGGTGGCACAACCGGGCGGGACTGTCCCGGAAACGACGTGACAGACTTGATGGCGTGACTCGTCCACGACCTTCTGTGGGGCCGGCGCTGGCCGGCGCTGTTGACCTCTCGGCACTCAAGCAGCGGCCCGCGGCGGGCGCCGGCGGTGGCAGCCCCAGTGCGCCCGGCGGCCCGAATGTCACCGAGGTCAACGAAGCCAACTTCGAAGCCGAGGTGCTGGTCCGCTCCGGTCAGGTGCCGGTGGTGGTGCTGCTGTGGTCGCCGCGCAGCGATTCCAGTGCCGCGCTGGGGGAGACCCTGGCCGGTCTGGCTGACGCCGACAACGGCAAATGGTCCCTGGCGCTGGTCAACGTCGACACCACCCCGAGGGTGGCGCAGATGTTCGGCATCCAGGGCGTGCCCACCGTGGTTGCGCTTGCCGGAGGCCAGCCGATCGCCAGCTTCCAGGGCTCTCAGCCGGCCGACGAACTCCGTCGCTGGGTCGATTCGCTCCTCGACGCGACCGCGGGCAAGCTGACGGGGTCCGGTGACGGTGACGGCGAGGCGGAGCCGGTCGATCCCGAGCTCGCTGCGGCCCGTGCCCACCTGGACGAAGGGGACTTCCCCGCCGCCGCCGCCGCGTATCAGGCGATTCTCGATGCCCAGCCCAACCATGCCGAGGCCAAGGGCGCGGTGCGACAGATCGCGTTCCTGCAGCGGGCCAGCGCGCAGCGCCCCGATGCCGTTGCCGTCGCCGACGCTGCTCCCGACGACATCGACGCCGCGTTCGCCGCGGCCGATGCCGAACTCCTGGCTCAAGAGGTGTCGGCCGCCTTCGATCGGCTCATCGCACTGATCAAGCGCACCGCCGGCGACGACCGGACCAAGGTGCGGACCCGTCTCATCGAAC
The DNA here is from genome assembly GCF_058270035.1 of Mycobacterium shunyiense. Lineage (NCBI taxonomy): Bacteria > Bacillati > Actinomycetota > Actinomycetes > Mycobacteriales > Mycobacteriaceae > Mycobacterium > Mycobacterium shunyiense. The sequence continues at coordinate 9,429 of NZ_JBZDPT010000046.1, forward strand.
TGTTCGACCTGTTCGACCCCGCCGATCCCGAGGTGGTGGCCGGCCGCCGCAATCTGGCCAACGCGCTCTACTGAGCACTTCGCCGAGCAGACAGAAAACTGCCCCTTTTCACGCGAAAAGGGGCAGTTTTGTGTCTGCTCGGCGGTGGAGTCGCGCGTCAGGCGGGCTCGAACCACAGCATCGCCAGCGGCGGCAGAACCATCACCGCTGAGGCTGGGCGGCCGTGCCACGGCTCGTCGGTGGCCTGCACCGCGCCCATGTTCCCGATACCGGACCCGTTGTAGATCGTCGCGTCGGTGTTGAGCACCTCCTGCCAGTCACCGGCATGAGGTAGACCGAGCCGGTATTCGCTGTGCTCGCTGCCGGCGAAGTTCACCACGCAGGCCAGCACGGAACCGTCGGCACCGAACCGCAGGAAGCTCAGCACGTTGTTGGCGGAGTCGTTGGCGTCGATCCACGAATAGCCCTCGGGGCTGGTGTCGCGGCTCCACAACGCCGGGTGGCGCGCGTAGATCCCGTTGAGATCGCGCACCAAGCGTTGTACGCCGCCGGAGAAGCCCTGCTCGTCGAGCTGGAACCAGTCCAGCCCGCGCTCCTCGGACCATTCGGCCCGCTGTCCGAATTCCTGGCCCATGAACAGCAGTTGCTTGCCCGGATGGGCCCACTGGTAGGCCAGCAGGCTGCGCAGGCCGGCGGCCTTGGCGTGGTCGTCGCCGGGCATCCGGGTCCACAGCGTGCCCTTTCCGTGCACGACCTCGTCGTGGCTGATGGGCAGCACATAGTTCTCACTGAACGCGTACAGCATCGAGAACGTCATCTCGTGATGGTGGTAGCTGCGATGCACCGGGTCATGGCTGACGTAGTCGAGCGTGTCGTTCATCCAACCCATGTTCCATTTCATCGAGAACCCAAGGCCGCCGAGGTTGGTCGGGCGGGTGACGCCGGGCCAGGACGTCGACTCCTCGGCGATGGTGACGATTCCGGGGTTCGCCTTGTGCACGGTGGCGTTCATCTCCTGCAGGAACTGCACCGCCTCCAAGTTCTCCCGGCCGCCGTAGATGTTGGGCGTCCAGCCCCCCTCGGGGCGGGAGTAGTCGAGGTAGAGCATCGAGGCGACGGCATCGACGCGCAGGCCATCGACGTGGTATTCCTGCAGCCAGTACAGCGCATTGGCGACGAGGAAATTGCGGACCTCGGGGCGACCGAAGTCGAAGACGTAAGTACCCCAGTCGAGCTGTTCCCCGCGGCGCGGGTCGGAATGCTCGTACAGCGGCGTGCCGTCGAAACGGCCAAGGGCCCAGGCGTCTTTGGGGAAATGGGCCGGGACCCAGTCGACGATCACCCCGATCCCGGCCCGGTGCAGCGAATCCACCAGGAACCGAAAATCGTCAGGTGTTCCCAACCGGGAGGTCGGGGCGTAATAGGACGTGACCTGGTAGCCCCACGATCCGCCGAACGGGTGCTCCGCCACGGGGAGCAGTTCGACATGGGTGAAACCCTGTTCCACAACATATTCGGTGAGTTCGGTGGCCAACTGCCGGTAGCTGAGCCCGGGACGCCACGACATCAGGTGCACCTCGTAGGTGCTCATCGGCTCGAACACCGGATTCTGTGCGGCGCGCTGGGTCATCCACTTGCCGTCGGTCCAGGTGTACGAGCTGGTGGTGACGCGCGACGCAGTTTGCGGCGGCACCTCGGTGGCGAAGGCCATCGGATCTGCGCGGTCGGTGGTGAACCCGCCGGCGCCGTGGACGCGGAATTTGTACAGGCCGTCGACCGGGAACCCCGGCCAGAACAACTCCCAGACCCCCGACGAGCCCAGCGCCCGCATCTGGGCCTCGTTGCCGTCCCAGTGATTGAAGTCACCGATCACGCTGACGCCCTTGGCATTCGGTGCCCACACTGCGAACGACACGCCCTCGACGACCCCGTCAGGGGTGGTGAAACTGCGCGGGTGCGCGCCCAGGATCTCCCAGAGCCGTTCATGGCGCCCTTCGGCGAAAAGATGAAGGTCAAGTTCGCCGAGGGTGGGCAGGAACCGGTAGGCGTCGGCGGTGGTGAGGGTGAAGATGGATTCGTCGGCGCCCGGATAGCCGATCTCCAGGCGGTAGTCGGCCAGGCCGGCGAACGGAACGGCCACGGCAAAAAGTCCGGAGTCGATGTGCTGCATGGGGAATCGGTCGCCGCCGATCACCGCCACGACCTTGGCGGCGTGCGGGCGGTAGGCCCGGATCACGGTCCGGCCGTTGTACTCGTGGGCCCCCAGCACCGAATGCGGGTCGTGGTGTTGCCCGATCAGCAGCCGCTGGATGTCCGATGGGTCGGGCCGCAGATGTCTGTCGGTGAGGTGGTTGCTTCTCGTCATCTTGTTCTCATTCCCTGCGTAGCAAGCCCAGTCGTTGCTCATAGGGTACGAGCGGCATGTTCAGCACGTGTGCCACCGCCTTGGCGGGGTCGAGGCGGACGTAATTCGACTGTCCCCATTGATATTCCTCGCCGGTGATCTCGTCGCGTACCCAGAACCGGTCATGCGATTCCATACCCAGTGTCTCCATGTTCAACCACAACATGGCTTCTTCCGGGCCGAACGCGTTGAGCGTGACCACCACGAGCACGGTGTCTCCGGTGATCGGGTCGAACTTGCTGTAGGCCAGCAGTGCGTCGTTGTCGACGTGGTGGAAGGTCAGGGTCCGAAGCTGGCGTAGGGCCGGGTGCAGGCGCCGGATCTCGTTGAGGCGGGTCACGAACGGTTCGAGCGAACGGCCCTCGGCCATCGCCGCCGCGAAATCACGGGGACGCAGCTCGTATTTCTCCGAATCCAGGTATTCCTCGCTGCCCTCCCGGACGGCTCGGTGCTCGAACAGTTCGAAACCCGAATACATGCCCCATGACGGGCTCATGGTGGCGGCCAGCACCGCGCGGATCGCGAACATCCCGGGACCGCCGTGTTGCAGCGACTCGTGCAGGATGTCGGGCGTGTTGACCCACAGGCTGGGCCGTGCGCTGTCGGCGTTCGCGGTGATCTCGTTGCCGAACTCGGTCAGCTCCCACTTGTTGGTACGCCAGGTGAAGTACGTGTAGGACTGGGTGAAACCGCGCTTGGCCAGCCCGTAGAGCCGGGCGGGACGGGTGAAGGCCTCGGACAGGAACAGCACGTCCGGATCTTCGTTCTTGACCGCGGCGATCAGCCAGACCCAGAAGTTCGGCGGTTTGGTGTGCGGGTTGTCGACGCGGAACACCTTGACACCGTGCGAGATCCAGAACCGCACCACCCGCAGCACCTCGTGGTACAGGCCGGCGGGATCGTTGTCGAAGTTGAGCGGGTAGATGTCCTGGTATTTCTTGGGCGGATTCTCCGCGTACGCGATGGTGCCGTCGGGCAGTACCGTGAACCACTCCGGATGCGCTGCGGCCCATGGGTGATCCGGCGCGCACTGCAATGCGAGATCGAGTGCCACCTCGACACCTTGTTTTCGGGCGGCGGCCACGAAGTCGTCGAAGTCGTCGATCGTGCCGAGTGCAGGGTGCACGGCGTCGTGGCCGCCCTCGTCGCTGCCGATGGCCCACGGTGACCCGACGTCGTCCGGTGCGGCGGTGACCGCGTTGTTGCGTCCCTTGCGATGCACCTTGCCGATCGGGTGGATGGGCGGCAGATACACGATGTTGAAGCCCATGCGGGCGATCCGGGGCAGCTGCTCGGCGGCGGTGGCGAATGTCCCGTGCACGGGATGTCCGGCCTTGTCCCAGCCGCCCGTGGACCGCGGGAACATCTCGTACCACGACGAGAACCTGGCCAGCGGCCGGTCCACCCAGACACCGTATTGCTCACCGCGGGTGACCAACTCGCGCAACGGGTACTGCTCGAGCAGTTCGGTGACCTCTTCGGACAGTGCCGCCCCCGCACGGCGGAACGGGTCACCGGGGATACGCAGTGCCGCGGCGGCCTCGATCAGCGGATCGCGCAGTTTGCGGGGTACCCCCGCGGCAGCGCGCTCGAGCAGACGCGCCCCGACCAGAAGGTCGTTGGACAACTCGGCTTCGCTCTGACCTGCGCCGAGCTTGGCCTCGACCGCGTGCCGCCAGGTGGACAGCGGATCGCCCCAGCCGTCGACCCGGTAGGTCCACAGGCCGACGGTGTCGGGCGTGAACTGGCCGTGAAAGACATCGGGGGTGTTTCCGGTGGACATCGGCAGGGCCTGGGGCTTGATGCGTTGCGAAGGACGCACCCCCGGGTTGGTGGGCAGCACGGTGTCGATGGGCACCGGCGCGGCCGCGGTGCCGGGTCCGGTCGCCAGCTGCGGGTAGTCCGTACCGAGATACCGCACGACCAAGGTGGCCGCGACCGCGTCATGTCCCTCGCGCCAGACGGTGGCGCGCACCGGCACCACCTCGCCGACGACGGCTTTTGCCGGGAACTGTCCGCCGAAGATCACAGGCGCGACATCGTCGATTCCGATTCGACCGGCCACCCATCCACTCCTCACGTCGTCTCGATCAAGCGGCTGTCTCTCGTGCACTCGCCTTGTCGCGTGTCTGATACCCACCGTAATGGGCTGCCCAATCTGGCGGGCGTTAAGCATGACCAGACCGCCGCTCGTACGGATAACACCGTCTGAACGGATATCGCTCACCGCTGCACGACCCGGAATTGTCAGTAAGGTTGGATCGCGTGAAAGCCCTCAGAAGGTTCACCGTCCGCGCGCACCTTCCCGAGCGGTTGGCGGCGCTGGAACGGCTGTCGATCAACCTGCGCTGGTCGTGGCACAAACCCACCCAGGATCTGTTTGCCATGCTCGACTCCGAGCTGTGGCAGCAGACCAAGGGGGATCCGGTGGCGTTGCTGGGGGCGGTCAGTCCGCAACGGCTGGACGAACTGGCGGGCGACGAATCCTTCCTGGGCCGGCTCGACGAGCTGGCCGCCGACCTGGACAACTATCTGAGCCGCCCGCTGTGGTACCAGCAGCAGATCGACGACGGCGTCGCCATGCCGAAGGGCATCGCGTACTTCTCGATGGAGTTCGGCGTCGCCGAGGTGCTGCCCAACTATTCGGGCGGCCTGGGCATCCTGGCCGGCGACCATCTGAAATCCGCGTCGGATCTGGGGCTGCCGTTGATCGCGGTCGGTCTCTACTACCGCTCGGGTTACTTTCGGCAGTCGTTGACTGCCGACGGTTGGCAGCACGAGACCTATCCGTCGCTGGACCCGCAGGGCCTGCCGTTGCGTCTGCTCACCGACGCGTCCGGGGCACCGGTACTGGTGGAGTTGGCGTTGCCGGAGGCCCGGGAACTGCGGGCTCGGGTCTGGATCGCGCAGGTGGGACGGATTCCGCTGCTCCTGCTCGATTCCGACGTTCCGGAGAACGAGCACGAACTGCGCGGGGTCACCGACCGCCTCTACGGCGGCGATCAGGAACACCGGATCAAGCAGGAGATACTGGCCGGCATCGGCGGTATTCGTGCGATCCGGGCGTTCACCGAGATCGAAAACCTGCCTGCCCCTGAGGTTTTCCACATGAACGAGGGTCACGCCGGATTTCTTGGCGTGGAGCGTATCCGCGAACTGGTCGCGGCGGGACTGGATTTCGACACCGCACTGACGGTGGTGCGTTCCTCGACGGTGTTCACCACCCACACTCCGGTGCCTGCCGGGATCGACCGGTTCCCGGTCGAGATGATCAGGAGCTACTTCGGCAGCCCACCCGGTGGCCCCGCCGACTCCCGGCTCCTGCCCGGTGTGCCGCTGGACCGGGTTGTCGCGTTCGGTGCCGAGGACGATCCGTCGAAGTTCAACATGGCACACATGGGTCTGCGGCTGGCGCAGCGGGCCAACGGGGTGTCGCTGCTGCACGGCCGGGTCAGCCGCGCCATGTTCAACGACCTGTGGCCGGGGTTCGACCGGGCCGAGGTCCCGATCGGCTCGATCACCAACGGTGTGCACGCCCCGACCTGGGCGGCGCCGCAGTGGTTGGCACTGGGCCGCGAGCTGATCGGCTCCGAGGCGGCCGAACCGGCGGTGTGGGAACGCCTGCAGGAGGTCGAACCCGGCCATATGTGGTGGATCCGTTCGCAGTTGCGCGAGACGCTCATCGCCGATGTCCGCGACCGGTTGCGCCGTTCCTGGCTGGAACGCGGCGCATCCGAGGCCGAACTTGGCTGGATCGCAACGGCTTTCGACCCGTCGGTGCTGACGGTCGGGTTCGCGCGGCGCGTGCCGACCTACAAGCGGTTGACGCTGATGCTGCGCGACCCGGAGCGGCTGGAGAAGCTGCTGCTCGACGAGAAACGGCCGGTGCAGCTGATCGTGGCCGGTAAGTCGCACCCGGCCGACGACGGGGGTAAGGCGCTGATCCAGCAGATCGTGCGGTTCGCCGACCGTCCGGAGGTGCGCCATCGCATCGCGTTCCTGCCCGATTACGACATGTCGATGGCCCGGTTTTTGTACTGGGGTTGCGACGTCTGGCTGAACAATCCGTTGCGGCCGCTGGAGGCGTGTGGCACGTCAGGCATGAAGAGCGCACTCAACGGCGGGCTGAACCTGTCCATCCGGGACGGCTGGTGGGACGAGTGGTACGACGGCGAGAACGGATGGGAGATCCCGACCGCCGACGGCGTGGAGGACGAGGCGCGTCGTGACGATCTGGAGGCCGCCGCCCTGTACGACCTGCTCGAGCATGCGGTCACACCCAAGTTCTACGAGCGCGACGAGCATGGCGTTCCGACGCGGTGGGTCGAGATGGTGCGCCACACGTTGCAGGTGCTGGGGCCCAAGGTGCTGGCCTCGCGCATGGTGCGCGACTACACCGAGAAGTACTACATGCCTGCGGCGCTGTCGTTGCGCGAGACTGTCGAGGCCACCTCGGGTGAGCCGTTCGGTGCAGCCAGGGAACTGGCCACCTACCGGCGCCGTGCCCAGGAGGCCTGGCCGAAGATCCAGATCACCGATGTGGACAGCTATGGCCTGCCGGATACGCCGCTGTTGGGGTCACAGCTGACGCTGACGGCCACAGTGCAGTTGGCCGGGCTGAGGCCCGACGAGGTCACGGTGCAGGCCGTGCTGGGCCGCGTGGACGCCGGCGACGTGATCCTGAATCCGGTGACCGTGCCGATGACGCACACCGGATCGGCAGAGGGCGGCACCGAGGTGTTTTCCACGAGCACGCCGCTGCCGGTGGCCGGACCGGTGGGGTACACCGTCCGGGTGTTACCGCACCATCGGTTGCTGACCGCGGACAACGAGTTGGGCCTGGTGGCACTGGCTTGAGTAACGCGCTCAAAGTTCAGCTCGACGGTGGACCGTACGCGCTGGCGGCCGGAAGCGACGGCGCGATGTGGGTGACGCTGGTGCATGCCGGCGCCGTCGCCCGGGTCTCGGCCGCCGGTGAGGTGACCACGTATCCGGTCGCGGAGTGTGCGCGTCCGTCGATCATCGCGGCCGGGCCGGACGGGGCCCTCTGGTTCACTCGCTCCGGTGACGATCGCATCGGCCGGATCACCACGGCCGGCGAGCTGAGTTCGTTCGAATTGCCCGAGGGCAGTTCACCATTCGGCATCACCGCGGGCCCAGACGATGCCATGTGGTTCACCACGATGTCGTCGGGCGAGATCTGCCGGATCGGCACCGATGGGGAGATCAGCAGCCAGGCCGTGGTCGGCGGGGTGCCGTCGATGATCACCAAGGGGCCCGATGACGCGTTGTGGTTCACCCTCAACGAGACCGGCCAGGTTGGCCGGCTGACCGTCGACGGAAATCTCACGGTTCGCGAACTGCCCACTGCCGCAGCCGGTCCGGTGGGCATCGCGGCCACCCACGACGATGCGGTCTGGTTCACCGAGATCCGCGCCGACAAGGTGGGCAGGATCCCGGTCCACGACGCGATCCAGGAGCTCGACCTGCCGGGCAAACCGCACGCGGTGGTCGCCGACCCGACCGATGGCGTCTGGGTCAGCCTCTGGGGTGCCGACCAGGTCGCCCGGATCAGTGGCGACGGTGAGGTGGTGACCATCGACTTGCCGTCCGGAAGCGAACCGCACGGGTTGGCGATCGGTCCCGACGGGGCCTGTTGGGTGGCGCTGGAATTTGGATTCGTCCTGAAAATGCCGACCTGAGTGACCGCCGCCAGCAACGGTCAGGTAAGTACATAGGCAGGTTCCCTTCGGGAACGTGGCGATACGTTCCCGCGGGGAACTGTAACGAGAGGCCGCCTGTGTTGATTCGCTCGTTGGGACTGCTCACGGCCGCGGCCCTGGGATGCGCGGTGTCGGCTGCGCCGGCCTGGGCCGATCCCGTCGTCGCCCCCGAAATCGAGGTGGTGGCCGATGTGTTGCCCAAGCCGGGTGAACCGGCCGATGCCGATCTGGTCGAGTCGACCCCGCCGGCCACCCTCAAAACTCCGGATGGTTGGGACCTCACGGTGTCGGCCAGTGACGAGACGCGGGCCACGGTGCCACCTCTGACGACGGCAATCTCCTCTCGCGAGTATGTCGTCGGTGGTACCTACCGCGGTTTGATGGCGGGCCCCGGCGGCGGCGACGAGCCGCGGGGCACGCTGGAGGCCGGTTACCAGATCGGCTGCGGCATCGACATGAGTACCTCCAACGGTGTCGCGCTGACCGGCACCGTTGGACTCAACTCATCTGTCGGCATTCTCGGCACCGATGTGGTCACGCCCTGGCCCGAGGGCATCCTGCCGGGAGTCGGCTCCAACATCGGCGGCGGCATCACCATCGGACTCAAACCCGGCATCATCAACCTCATCCCGGTGACCGAGAAGGAATTCAAGGGCACCGAGCCGTGGGTGATGATCAGCAACTTCAGGGTGAAGATCGACGGCTGCGTGGGGCAGTCGTTCATCCGGTCCTATGCGGTGCTGACCCGGTCGACCGACGAGTCCGAGGCGGTCCTTGCCTGGTACGGCACCACGAAGGTGGTCTGAGCCGTCACGGGAAGCGCTTCAGGCAGCGCGGCTCGTCACCGAGGATGCCGACCCGGAACGCATCGATGCGGGCGAACCCGGAGGGCACCGACTCTCCGTTGACGTCACTGGCCGCCAACCCGTTGGTGAGGATGCCCGATACCGCCTCGTCGATGTCGCCCGCGGTCAGCAGGATGGTGTCGCCGTTGGGCAGGTTCACGGGCTTGATCATCTTGGCGGTGGCCACGCCGGTCAGGCAGGCGGTGCGCAGCGCCGCCTCGGCGTTGTCGAGCACCAGGCCCCGGGCATGCTGAAGGGCCAGGGTGTAGCGCGAGATCAGCACCGAGAACGCGGTGTTGTCACCACCGGCCAGATCGCCGACGTCGACCTCGTCGGAGGGTGTTGCCAATGCTTGCATCTCGGCCAGGTCGACCACGATGGTGTTGGTGTCAGGGCAGTAGGAGGCCGGGGGGCTGGGCTGTGCGTTCGCGCAGTCCGCCGCCGCCTCGGGCCGGAAGCTGAGCTGCGGGGGGCTCGCCGGTTCGAAGAGGATGTTGAGCGCGTCGACCATCGAGCGCACCCAGTGTTCGGTGATGTCCAGGTCGCCGCTCTGGTCTTCGGGTAGCAGGACCGGAAGGTCGCCGCGCCGCTGGTTGATCTCCTTGCCGTCGATCGCGGCGCAGGCCGCGGGCCCGTCGGTGAACCCGAACTGGAAGGCCGAGATCCGTTCGAACGCCGACCCGTGCTCGTCGATCCCGACCCGGGCCTCGGCCTCGGTGAGCAGCGGGTCGCGGAACGCGATCACTGCAGCGAGCAGTTTGTTGAGCCCGTCGGCGGTACTGAGTGAGAACCGCGGCGAGTCGCCTTGGGCCACCCATCGCATGTAGCTGCCTGCCAGACAGTCGGCCTGCTGTTCGGCGACCAGGGTGGGCGTCTTACGGTTGACCAGTCCGGCCTGTTGCTGGATGGCATGGCCGTACTCGTGGGCGAGCACCATGACGGCGCCCATGTCGCCGTTCTGCCGGCGCAGCCCGGGCATCAGCACGCCTCGGTCCCAGCCGATGGTCCGATCGGGTTTGCAGAACGCGGCGTTGACGAGTCCATAGGTCTCCATCCCGCAGAACCCACCGTCGAAACTCTCGGCGTCCCACGAGATCAGCGCGCGCACCGGCTGGAAGTCACCTTCGAACGCCTCGGAGTAGGCATCCGACCAGTACTCCTCGAGGTCGCTGACGGCGCTGGCGGCGAGGTTGTCGATCTTGCCGCCATCGGAGTTGGTGACCTTGCGTGAGGGCTTCTCGGCGTCGGGGCGCAAACCGCTCGAACCGTCGGTGGCGGGCATGCCGGCAACCGAGAAGGGGTCGCTGAACACCGACACCGCCGTGCCGTCCACCAGAGACGAGCAGCCCGCCAGCGGCAACACCGTGCAGACGGCAAAAGCGAAGCCGAACAGGGCGCGTCGGCTCATGTTGCCGCCTTCCGGTGCACTCTGGCGGCCTTGACCATCCGCGCGGGTAATTGCCGCACACACTAGTTAACCGAGCGAGCGCAGGGTGCAATATCAGCTCGCGCCGCGCAGCCGCTTCAGCGACTGACGTACCCGTTCGGGGTCGGTGGTGGACCAGAACGGCGGCAGTGACGAGCGCAGGTACCCGCCGTAGCGGGCGGTCGCCAACCGGGAGTCGAGCACCGCGATGACGCCGCGGTCATCGGTGTGGCGCAGCAGCCGGCCGGTGCCCTGGGCGAGGAGCAGCGCGGCGTGGTTGGCGGCGATCGCCATGAAGCCGTTGCCACCGTGTGCGCTGATCGCCCGCTGCCGGGCGGTCAACAACGGATCGTCGGGACGGGGGAACGGAATCCGGTCGATCAGCACCAGCGAGAGCGACGGCCCGGGCACGTCCACCCCCTGCCACAGCGAAAGCGTGCCGAACAGCGAGGTCTCCGGATCGTCTGAAAACTTCTGCACCAGAGCCGAAGTGGTGTCCTCGCCCTGGCACAGGACCGGCGTGGACAGCCGTCCGCGCATGACCTCGGCGGCGGCCTTGGCTGCGCGCATCGACGAGAACAGGCCAAGGGTGCGACCACCGGCCGCGGTGATCAGCCCCTCGATCTCATCGAGTGTCCTGCTGTCGGTGCCGTCGCGCCCCGGAGGCGGTAAATGCTTGGCAACATAGAGGATTGCGGATTTGGCGTGGTCGAAAGGTGATCCGACATCGAGGCCGCGCCAGCCTGGTTTGGCCGGCTCATTGTCGTCGGAGAAACCGCCGAGACCCCAGTTGCGCGCCATCGCGTCGAAGTTGCCACCGAGCGTCAGCGTTGCCGAGGTCAACACCGCGGTGGTGTTGGCGAACAGCCTGGTGCGCAACAGTCCCGATACCGACATCGGTGCCACCCGCAGCAGGCTGCGTCCGGGCCGGGGAGCTCCGGTGTTTCCGGCGTTCGGCCCGTCCGACTGTTCCACCCACACCACATCGACGCGGTCGGGTATGGGCGGGACGAACGACGTGAGGATCCGGGTGGCGGTGTCACTGACGTCGCTCAGTGCGGTGACGGCCTCGGTGCGGGCCGAGGCGGCCTGCGGATCGCTGGGCGTGGTGTCGATGGCAGTGCGTGCCGCGTTGGCGGCGTCGCGCAGTGCGGTCAGGTAGGTGCCCAGTTCCTCGTCGAGCACATCGATGCGGCCGGCGTCGAGCTCGTGCAGCATCGAGGACAGCGTCGCAGTCGCGGCCTCGAACCGTTCTGCCAGTTCGTCATCCACCAAACGGGACATCCTGCGGTGTGCCACCGCCATGGAGGTCGCCGACAATTCGGCGGTGGCCACCCCGGTCACCCGGTCGGCCAGTTCGTGAGCCTCGTCGACCACCAGTTGCTCGTACTCGGGCAGCACCGAGAAATCGGAGAGTGCGTCGATGGCCAGCAGTGCGTGGTTGGTGACGATGACGTCGGCGGCCCCGGCCTTCTCCCTGGCGCGCTCGGCGAAGCAGTCGGTACCGAACTGGCAACGCGACACCCCGATGCACTCGCGTGCAGAGACACTGACCTGCGACCACGATCGGTCGGGCACGCCGGGGGTCACCTCGTCGCGATCGCCGGTCTCGGTGTCCGAAGACCATTCCGTCAGCCGCTGCACATCGCGGCCCATGGCGCTGACCGCCATGGGGGAGAACAGCTCGTCCTGAGGCCGGTCCGCCGGCTCCTCGGCCGATCCGTTGTGAATCTTGTTCAGGCACAGATAATTTCCGCGGCCCTTCAGCAGCGCGAAGGTGGGCTTGCGGGGCAGCGCTTCGGCCAGTGAGTTCACCAACCGCGGCAGGTCCCGGTCGACCAGTTGGCGTTGTAGGGCGATGGTGGCCGTCGAGACGACCACCGGTTGCTCGGTCTGCAGCGCGCGGGCGATCGACGGCACCAGATAGGCCAGCGATTTGCCGGTGCCGGTGCCGGCCTGCACGGCCAGGTGTTCCCCGGACTCGAAGGCGTTCGCGACGGCCTCGGCCATCTGGACCTGACCGGGGCGACTGGCACCGCCGAGCCCTTTGACGGCGATCTTGAGGAGATTGGTCACCACATTGGCCACCTCGCGGGATGGCTTCGATTTGGTCGTCATGTCTGGGCCGACGCCATGACCCGGGTGGGAATGGCCGGCTCGCCACGAGAAAGTTTGAGGCCATCCCACGGCAGGCTGTGCAGACCCGCGGCCACCCGTTGGCGCGCGCTGGTCAGGTCGGCGGACGGGTGGTGCCCATCGGCGGGGACGCCGTCGGTGACCAGTGGCACAGTCAGCCGGCGCGCGGTGAGCCCCGTGGGTTCCGAGGGAGCCTGGCCGTGCGGGTAGACCACTTCCTCGACGACCGTGCCCGAGGCCTTGGCCAGCCGGAGCGCCTGTTTGCGGCCACCGTGGGATTCCTTGCGGCTGCTGCGCTTGGCCACCGGGATCCCGTCGACCTCGACCAGCTTGTAGACCATCCCGGCGGTCGGTGCGCCCGATCCGGTGACAACCGAGGTGCCGACGCCATAGCTGTCGACGGGCTCGGCGCGCAGGGCAGCGATCGCGAACTCGTCGAGGTCACCGGAGACCACGATCTGGGTTCCGGTGGCCCCGAGGCCGTCGAGCTGCTGGCGCACCTGACGGGCCAGCACCCCCAGATCGCCCGAGTCGATGCGGACGGCGCCCAGCTGTGGTCCGGCCGCGGCGATCGCGTTGGCCACCCCGGTGGTGATGTCGTAGGTGTCCACCAGCAGGGTGGTGTCGACGCCGAGCGCAGCCACCTGGCCGCGGAACGCGGCCTGCTCGTCGGGGCCGGACTCGGTGGTGTGCAGCAGCGTGTAGGCGTGCGCCGCGGTGCCCAGCGCGGGGACGCCGTAGCGCTGCTGGGCGGCCAGATTGGAAGATCCGGTGAACCCGGCCAGGTAGGCCGCCCGCGCTGCGGCCACGGCCGCCAACTCGTGGGTACGTCGTGAGCCCATCTCGATCATCGGGCGGCCCTGTGCGGCGCTGGTCATCCGGGCAGCCGCCGAAGCGATCGCCGTGTCGTGGTTGAGGATTGAGAGCACCAGCGTCTCGAGGACCACACACTCGGCGAAGGTTCCGTGCACCGAAAGCACCGGTGAACCCGGAAAATAGAGCTCGCCCTCGGCGTAGCCGTCGACGTCACCGCTGAACCGGTAGTTGGCCAGATAATCCAGAGTCGCGGGGTCGAGGAACTCGGAGAGCCCGGTCAATTCCTCCGGCGAGAAGCTGAACTGTGCCAACGCTTCCACAAACCGCCCGGTGCCGGCGACCACGCCGTACCGGCGCCCTTCGGGGAGGCGGCGGGCAAAGACCTCGAACGTGGTGCGGCGGTACGCCGTGCCGTCGCGCAGCGCGGCGGCGAGCATCGTCAGCTCGTACTTGTCGGTGAGCAACGCGACGGTCACACCAGCAACCGTAGCTGTTCGCAGCTGCTTCAATAGCGCGGCTCCCCGGCCGGTATTGTGGGCCCATGGTTACACCGGCGAAGGCCCGTCCGGGGACCCGCGAGGAGCGCAGCGTCGAGGCGGCGCCCCGGGAAGAGACAGCCACCGAAAGCCCATGGGTGACCATCGTCTGGGACGATCCGGTCAACCTGATGACCTACGTCACCTACGTGTTCCAGAAATTGTTCGGATACAGCGAGCCGCACGCGACCAAGCTGATGTTGCAGGTACACAACGAAGGCAAGGCCGTGGTGTCGGCAGGCAGTCGCGAGTCGATGGAAACCGATGTGTCCAAACTGCACGCCGCAGGGCTGTGGGCCACGATGCAACAGGACCGCTGATCGACTGTGCGTAAATGGAAAAGGGTCGAGACCGCCGACGGTCTGCGCTTCCGCTCGGCGTTGGAGGCCCACGAGGCCGCGCTGCTGTCAAGCCTCGGCACCTCGATGCTGGGCATGCTCGACGAGCGTGGATCGTCTGGGCCCACAGACGAACTCGAGATGATCACCGGCATGAAGACCGGCAATCCGCAGCCGCCCGAGGACGCCACGATGAAGCGTCTGCTCCCGGATTTCTATCGGCCGCAGACCGAGCATCCCGCGGGTTCGGGCACCGCCGAGAGTCTCAACAGTGCGCTGCGCGGACTACATGAACCGACCATCATCGACGCCAAACGCGAAGCGGCCCAACGTTTGTTGGACACCATCCCGGATGGCGGCGGCAAACTCGAGCTGACGCAGGACGACGCCGAGTCGTGGGCCGCGGCGGTCAACGACATCCGGCTGGCGTTGGGAACCATGCTCGACATCGGTGCGCAGGGCCCCGACCAGCTGCCCGCCGAGCATCCGATGGCCGGGCACCTCGACGTCTATCAGTGGCTGACCGTGCTGCAGGAGTACCTCGTCCTCGGCCTGATGGGGAGATAGGACCAGATGGGCTCGATCACCGACGTCGGCGGCATTCTGGTCGGCCACCATCACCGCATCGATCCGGATGTGTCGCTGGGCTCGGGTTGGGCCTCGGGGTCGACCGTGGTGCTGGCCCCGCCGGGAACCGTCGGTGCCGTCGACGGGCGCGGGGGCGCCCCGGGCACCCGCGAGACCGACCTCCTGGACCCGATCAACACCGTGCGCCATGTCGACGCCGTGCTGCTGACCGGCGGCAGCGCCTACGGGCTGGCCGCCGCAGACGGCGTGATGACCTGGCTGGAGGAGCAGGGCCGCGGGGTGGCGATGGACGGCGGCGTGGTGCCGATCGTGCCCGCCGCGGTGATCTTCGATCTGCCGGTGGGCGGCTGGGCGAACCGGCCGACCGCCGACTTCGGATATGCGGCGGCCGCGGCTGCCTCCACCGAGTTCGCCCTGGGCACCGTCGGCGGCGGGGTCGGCGCCCGCGCCGGAGTGCTCAAGGGCGGTGTGGGCACCGCCTCGGTGACGCTGGACTGCGGCGTGACGGTCGGTGCCCTGGTCGTGCTCAACGCCGCCGGTGACGTGGTCGACCCGGCCACCGGTCTGCCGTGGATGGCGGGGCTTATCGAAGAGTTCGGGCTGACCGCCCCGCCCGCCGACCAACTCGCGGCCTACGCCGACCATCACACCGAGTTGAGCGCGTTGAACACCACGATCGCGGTGGTCGCCACCGATGCGGCGCTGAGCCCCGCCGGGTGCCGCCGGGTGGCGGTCGCCGCCCACGATGGATTGGCCCGGACCATCCAGCCGTGTCACACCCCGATCGATGGCGATACGGTGTTTGCGCTGGCGACGGGTGCGGTGACCGTCGAACCGGACGAAAAGACCCCGGTGGCGATGTCACCGGAGACGGCGCTGGTGACCAAGGTCGGGGCGGCCGCGGCCGACGTGCTGGCCCGCGCCGTGCTGGTCGGACTGCTGGCGGCCGCGCCGGTGGCCGGAATACCGACCTACCGTGGCATGTTGCCGGGAGCGTTCGCAGTGAAGGAATGGGAGTGATCAAGTGCTGGTGATCCGCCGGGATCTCGTCGAGGCCATGGTGGCGCATGCCCGCGCCGACCATCCTGACGAGGCGTGTGGGGTGATCGCCGGGCCGGAGGGCTCCGACCGGCCCGAGCGCTTCATCGCGATGGCCAACGCGGAGCGTTCGCCCACGTTCTACCGATTCGACTCGGGTGAGCAGCTCAAGGTGTGGCGCGCGATGGACGACGCCGACGAAGTGCCCGTCGTCATCTACCACTCGCACACCGCGACCGAGGCGTACCCGAGCCGCACCGACACTTCGTTGGCCTCCGAACCCGACGCCCACTACGTATTGGTGTCCACCCGCGACCCCGACGAGCATGAACTGCGCAGCTATCGCATCATCGACGGCGTCGTCACCGAGGAACCCGTCGACATCGTCGAGCAGTACACCTAGTCATAAGGAGGGCTGTCACATGCCTGTTTCAGTTTCGATCCCGACCATCCTGCGTCCGCACACCGGCGGACAGAAACGCGTCAGCGCGTCCGGCGACACCTTGTCGGCCGTGATCAGCGACCTGGAGGCCAACTACTCCGGTATCTCGGACCGGTTGGTCGATAACGGCAAGCTGCACCGGTTCGTCAACATCTACGTCAACGACGAGGACGTGCGGTTCTCGGGTGGTCTGGATACCACTCTGTCCGATGGTGATTCGATCACCATCCTGCCCGCGGTCGCCGGCGGATAACAATGACCCGGCACGACTCACTGCTGCAGGCGCTCGGCAACACCCCGCTG
Organism: Mycobacterium shunyiense; assembly: GCF_058270035.1. Classification (NCBI taxonomy): domain Bacteria; kingdom Bacillati; phylum Actinomycetota; class Actinomycetes; order Mycobacteriales; family Mycobacteriaceae; genus Mycobacterium; species Mycobacterium shunyiense. The sequence continues at coordinate 26,024 of NZ_JBZDPT010000046.1, forward strand.
GTCGGGCTGCAGAACCTCTCACCGCGTTGGGACGATGGTGAGGACGGGCCGCACGTGCGGTTGTGGGCGAAGCTCGAGGACCGCAACCCGACCGGGTCGATCAAGGACCGGCCCGCGCTGCGCATGATCGAGCAGGCTGAGCGTGACGGTTTGCTGAGCCCCGGCGCGACCATCCTGGAGCCCACGAGCGGCAACACCGGCATCTCGCTGGCCATGGCCGCGATGCTCAAGGGCTACAACATGATCTGTGTGATGCCCGAGAACACCTCCATCGAGCGGCGTCAGATCCTGGAACTCTACGGCGCGAGGATCATCTTCAGCGCAGCCGAGGGCGGATCCAACACCGCCGTGGCAACAGCGAAAGAGCTTGCGGCGGAAAACCCTTCGTGGGTGATGCTGTATCAGTACGGCAACCCGGCCAACTCCGATGCGCACTACTACGGCACCGGTCCCGAGCTGCTGGCCGACCTGCCCGAGATCACCCACTTCGTCGCCGGCCTCGGTACCACCGGCACCCTGATGGGAACCGGCCGATTCCTGCGAGAGAACGTGCCGGGCGTGCAGATCGTGGCCGCCGAACCTCGCTACGGCGAGGGCGTGTACGCGCTCCGCAACATCGACGAGGGGTTCATCCCCGAGCTGTACGACCCCGACGTGCTGACCACCCGGTTCTCGGTGGGCTCTTATGACGCGGTGAAGCGCACCCGTGATCTGGTGACCCGCGAAGGCGTCTTCGCCGGCATCTCCACCGGCGCGGTTCTGCACGCTGCGCTGGGGATGGGGGCCAAGGCGATCAAGGCGGGCGAGCGCGCGGACATCGCGTTCGTGGTCGCCGACGCGGGTTGGAAGTATCTGTCGACCGGTGCCTACGCCGGTAGCCTTGATGACGCAGAGGATGCGTTGGAAGGGCAGCTATGGGCGTGAGCGGGCAGGAATGACAACCTCGGGACTACCCGCGGCCGGCGCACCGAAGAAACGCCCGGCATGGATTGTCGGCGGCGTCACCATCGTCAGCTTCGTCGCGCTGCTGTACGTGATCGAGATCGTCGACACCGCCATGGGCCACCGGCTGGACCAGGACGGCATCCGGCCCTTACAGACCGACGGCCTGTGGGGCATCCTGTGGGCGCCCCTGCTGCACGGCGGCTGGCCGCACCTGATCGCCAACACCGTGCCCGCGCTGGTGCTCGGCTTTCTCATGACGTTGGCCGGGATGGGGCGATTCATCGCAGCGACGGCGATCATCTGGATTCTCGGCGGCTTCGGCACGTGGCTGATCGGCAACATCGGCCTGCACTGCCCCTACGTGACCGTGCAGTGCACGAGCACTCACATCGGCGCGTCCGGCTTGATCTTCGGCTGGCTGGCGTTCCTGATCGTGTTCGGATTCTTCACGCGCAATGTGTGGGAGATCGTGATCGGTGTCGTCGTGCTGTTCGTCTACGGCGGTGTGCTGTTCGGAGTGCTGCCGGGTAATGCGGGGGTGTCCTGGCAGGGCCACCTGAGTGGCGCCATCGCCGGTGTGGTGGCGGCGTACCTGCTGTCCGGACCGGAGCGCAAAACGCGGGAAGCGCGCAAGAAGCCCAACCAGTTGGCCGTATGAACGACCCACTCGCACCCGTCGGCATCTTCGACTCCGGCGTCGGTGGTCTGACCGTGGCCCGCGCGATCATCGACCAACTGCCCGACGAGGACATCATCTATGTCGGCGACACGGGTAACGGTCCCTACGGGCCGCTGACCATTCCCGAGATCCGGGCGCACTCCCTGGCCATCGGTGACGACCTGGTGGCCCGCGGCGTCAAGGCTCTGGTGATCGCCTGTAATACCGCGTCCTCGGCTTGCCTGCGCGACGCGCGCGAGCGCTACTCACCGGTGCCGGTGGTCGAAGTGATCCTGCCCGCGGTCCGGCGCGCGGTGGCCGCGACCCGCAACGGTCGCATCGGTGTGATCGGCACGGCCGCCACCATCGCCTCGGGCGCCTATCAGGATGCGTTCGCCGCGGCGCGTGACACCGAGGTGTTCGGGGTGGCCTGTCCGCGGTTCGTCGACTTCGTGGAGCGCGGGGTCACCAGTGGTCGCCAGGTGCTGGGTCTGGCCGAGGGCTATCTCGAACCGCTGCAGCGCGCCGAGGTGGACACCTTGGTGTTGGGGTGCACGCATTACCCGATGCTGTCCGGTCTGATCCAGTTGGCGATGGGCGACAACGTCACGCTGGTCTCCTCGGCCGAGGAGACCGCCAAGGACCTGCTCCGGGTGCTCACCGAACTCGATTTGCTGAAGCCGCACGAATCCGGCCCGGCCCGACGGGTGTTCGAGGCCACCGGCGATCCTGAGGCGTTCACCACGCTGGCAGCCCGCTTCCTGGGCCCGGGGCTGGACGGGGCGCGGCAGGTCCGGCGTCACGTGGGGGCCGGAAAATGATCTCCGTCGCCCAAACCGGCGATGTCTTGGCAACGTGCACAGCAAGCATGGCAAGCTAGACACTGTGCGATTGACCATCCTGGGATGCTCCGGCAGCGTTGTCGGCCCGGATTCGGCAGCCTCCGGCTATCTCGTCACCGCACCTGACACGACTCCGATGGTCGTCGACTTCGGCGGGGGCGTCCTGGGTGCGCTGCAGCGCTACGCCGATCCGAATTCGGTCAACGTGTTGCTGTCCCATCTGCACGCCGACCACTGTCTGGATCTGCCCGGCCTGTTCGTGTGGCGGCGTTATCACCCGATCCCGGCCACCGAGCGCGGCCTGATGTACGGGCCGGTCAACACCTGGGCCCGGCTCGGTGCAGCCTCCTCGCCCGAGGGCGGGGAGATCGACGACTTCACCGACATCTTCGAGGTGCGCAACTGGGAGGACGGCACCACGGTGCAGTTGGGCACACTCGACGTGACACCCCGGCTGGTGTGCCATCCGACCGAATCCTTCGGCATGCGCTTCACCGATCCGTCCGGGGCAACCCTGGTCTACAGCGGCGACACGGGGTACTGCGACGCGCTCGTCGAACTGGCCCGCGGGGCCGACGTCTTCCTGTGCGAGGCATCGTGGACACACGATCCGTCCCGCCCGCCGCACCTGCACCTGTCGGGCACCGAGGCAGGGCGCGCCGCCGCCGAAGCCGGCGTCGGTGAGCTGCTGCTCACCCACATTCCGCCGTGGACGTCACGCGAGGATGTGATCAGCGAGGCCAAGGCCGAGTTCGACGGCCCGGTGCACGCCGTACTGAGCGGCGAGACCTTCGACGTCACCCGGCGGTGACCCGCTAGGGTTGGCGGGTGTCCAAGCGAGAAGACGGTCGTCTCGACGACGAACTGCGCCCGGTAACCATCACCCGCGGATTCACATCGCATCCAGCCGGATCGGTACTGGTGGAGTTCGGCCAGACCCGTGTCATGTGCACCGCCTCGGTCACCGAAGGTGTGCCGCGCTGGCGTAAGGGTTCCGGGCAGGGCTGGCTCACCGCCGAATACGCCATGTTGCCCGCCGCCACCCACGACCGTTCCGACCGGGAATCGGTCAAGGGGCGCGTCGGCGGTCGGACCCAGGAGATCAGCCGCCTGGTCGGACGTTCACTGCGCGCGTGCATCGACCTCGGTGCGCTGGGGGAGAACACCATCGCGATCGACTGCGACGTGCTGCAGGCCGACGGCGGCACCCGCACCGCTGCCATCACCGGCGCGTACGTGGCGCTGTCCGATGCGGTCACGTATCTCGCTGCGGCCGGACGGCTTTCCGATCCGCGTCCGCTGTCCTGCGCCATCGCAGCGGTGTCGGTGGGCGTGGTCGACGGTCGCGTGCGTCTGGATTTGCCCTACACCGAGGACTCGCGCGCCGAGGTGGACATGAACGTCGTCGCCACCGACACCGGCACCCTGGTGGAGATCCAGGGCACCGGCGAGGGCGCGACGTTCCCGCGCTCAACCCTGGACAAGATGCTCGACGCCGCACTGGCGGGTTGTGAGCAGTTGTTCGTAGTCCAGCGCGAGGCACTGGAATTGCCGTATCCGGGTGTGCTGCCGGAAGGGCCCGCGCCCAAGAAGTCGTTCGGAAGCTGAGTGCCTGAACTGTTGGTGGCCAGCCGCAACGCCAAGAAGCTGGCCGAGTTACGGCGGGTACTGGATGCTGCCGGGATCACCGGGCTGGACCTGGTGTCCCTGGCCGATGTCGCCCCGTTCGACGAGGCGCCCGAAACCGGTGCGACCTTCGAGGACAACGCTCTGGCCAAGGCACGGGACGGGTTCCGTGCCACCGGATTGGCCTGTGTGGCAGACGATTCCGGTATCTCGGTCGATGCCCTGAACGGCATGCCGGGCGTGCTTTCCGCGAGGTGGTCCGGTGCTCACGGCGACGACGCGGCCAACACTGCGTTGCTCCTGGGGCAGCTGGCCGATGTACCCGATGAACGGCGGGGCGCGGCGTTCGTGTCCGCGTGTGCTCTGGTGTCTGCGTCGGGTTCGACGGTGGTGCGCGGGGAGTGGCCGGGAACGGTGATCCGCGAGCCCCGCGGCGACGGCGGGTTCGGCTACGACCCGGTGTTCCTGCCCGAGGGATCTACGTTGACGGCCGCCGAGCTGTCACCCGCCGAGAAGGACGCGGCATCGCATCGCGGCCGCGCGCTGGCGTTGCTGGTGCCGGCGTTGCGGGAACTGGCCGGGGCTTAGCCAGCTCGCCACGGCGGGCGTTCGTCGCGCCGCTCGTTTGTCGCGCCGCTCGTTTGTCACGCTGCTCGTTTGTCACGCTGGAGTGGCTGTCGCGCCCGAGTGTCACGCTAGCGTGCACAGAATCGACTGCGGCCCAGCCGTTGTCACGCTGGAGTGGCTCCGAAGCTCGGGGGCCACGCTGGCGTGACAAAGCGGGTCAATCGATGGCAACAACCTGACGCCGGGTCAGCAGCAGTGCTCCAGCGCCGATGCAGGCACTGACCAACATGGCCCCCGCCATGGGCAGCGCGGTGTGGTCCCCGCCGAGCCCGACGATCGGTGACACCACCGCCGCCAGGCCGAACTGCAACGCGCCCAATACCGCAGAACCGGTGCCGGCCGCATGGCGGACCTGATCGAGTGCCAGCGATGTCGCATTGGCGGCTACCAGGCCGAGGCTCGCGACCGCACCCCACAACAGCAGCAGCGACGCCCACAGCACCGGACCGAGCATCGCGTCCACCAACAACAGGACCGAAAAGAGGACGAGCAGGCCGACGCCGAGGTGCAGCAGCCGGTGCTGCCCGAATCGGCCGACGATTCTGGCGTTGACGGCATTCACGATCACGATGCCCGCGGCGTTCGCGGCAAAGGCGAACGAATAGTGCAGCGGGGACAGTCCGAGCACGTTCTGAAGCACGAACGGCGAAGCTGCGATGTAGGCGAACATCACGGTGAAGCTGAACGCGAATGCCAGTGTGTAGCCGAGGTAGCCGCGATTGGTCAGCACCGACCGGGCATCGCCGAGCATGGCGCTCACGCCGCCGGTGTGACGACGGTCCTTCGGGTGGGTCTCGGGGAGTACGGCGACGACGCCGATGAACATCGCCACGGCGAGCCCGGCAAGGATCCAGAAGACTCCGCGCCAGCCGATCACACCCATCAGCGATCCACCGATGAGCGGCGCCAGCACCGGTGCGGCGCCGTTGATGATCATCATCAGGCTGAAGGCCCGTGCCGCCACGGCGCCATGGGCGCGATCGGCCACCACAGCGCGGCTCAGCACCACGCCGGCGGCACCGCTGAACCCCTGGACGAACCGGAATGCCGTCAGCGCAGCGATGTTTGGCGCCACCGCGCAGGCCACACCGGCCAGGATGCACACGAAGGTGCCGGCGAGCATCAGAGGGCGCCGGCCGAACCGGTCCGAGAGTGGACCGATGATCAACTGCCCGCTGGCCAGCCCGACCATGAATGAGGTGAGGGTGAACTGAACGGCCGAGGCTGATGTGCCGAACTCGGCGGCCATCGCCGGGAAGGCGGGCAGGTACATGTCGATCGACAGTGGGGCTACGGCGGTGAGCAGGGCCAGCACACCCAGCCAGCTCAGTGGCAGCGCAGGTGTCTGAGGTGGCGTTTCGGTATTTGTGATTCGAGTACTCATGCAGCCTTACATCAATGATTTATATATAAAGTTATATGTAATATAGCTGATATGACGGCCCCTCGAGTACCCAGGGCGATGCGTGATGTGCGTGACACCGCAGCCGCGCTGCGGACGCTGGTCTGGTCACTACGGCGGTTCGGTGAGAGGCAGGTCGGCCTGGAACCGTTGCCGCACTCGGAGTTCGAGGTCATCCGCACGGTGGGAGACCACCCGGGGATCAGTGTCTCCGAGGCCGCCAAAATGCTGGCGCTGCAGCCCAGCAACGTCAGCACCACGGTGCGGAAACTGGTCGAGCGCGGTTTGGTCGATCGCGCTCCCGACGAACACGACCGTCGCTGCATCCGGCTGCACCTGACGGCCAAGGCCGCCGAGCACAAGAAGATGATCGACGCGGCCTGGACCGGCGCCGTCCATGAGCAGTTCGCTCAGATGACCGACGAGGAGGTGGCGACCTTGGTCAAGGCCGGGCCGTTACTTCAGCGGCTCGCTTCGATGGCATAGCCGCTAGATCCTAGAGTTCGAAGCGCTTCTTGAGATCAAGGGTATTGAAGTGCTCGACGATGATGCCCAACAGCGGGATCGTGCCGGCGAGCAGCACACCGATGGTCTTGCCGATAGGCCAGCGGACCTTGACCGCGAGGTTGGCCGTGAACAGCAGGTAGATGAAGTACACCCATCCGTGCACGATGCCGATCCAGCCCGGAGGATTGTCCACCTGCACGATGTACTTGAGCACCATCTCGTAGCACAGCGCGATGAGCCAGATGCCCGTCGTCCAGGCCAACACGCGGTAGCCCAGCAGCGCCTTACGGAGGGTCTCCTTGGGAGTCGAAACCGCCGGCGTGACCTCGGCGCCCGGTTCTGGTGCGGTCATCTATCGGTCCTGTCTTTCTTCTCGGGCTGGTCGGACTTGGCCAGCTCGGCGAGGTAGGCGTTGTATTCGGAAAGCTCGTGGTCGCCGGCATCGGTGGCCGCGGCCTTGGGACGCTCCGGCAGCAGCCCCGCGGGAATCTCGGTGACATCGCCGCTGGGCCGTTCCGGTGGGGCGTCCTCGTAGCGGACGAACTTGTAATAGGCGTAAAAACAGAACCCGGCGAACATCGGCCACTGCAGGGCGTAGCCCAAATTCTGGAAGGTGCCGGAGGCGGATTCGTAACGCGTCCACTGCCACCACGCCAGCGCCAGGCAGCCTGCGGCGCCAAGGCACACCAGCGCGATGAGGGCTGGTCTCCTACGCCGTGTAGTGGACATTCGTCCATGGTACGGCGCGGGTGACGGGCGTCGAAAATACGTGCCTGAAAGGGTGGTTAGCGCCACTTAGGCTTTTCGGATGCTGCTCTATGACCTGCTTCTCGACGCTGCGATCGTCCAAGCGGAAACGCAAGCTCATCTCTCCGACCTCATCGGCGAGAATTCGCCGTATGACGGGGACTGGAGCCTCGATCTCAGCGCCGGCGTGTTCTCGAAGGCTTCGACCAGCGGTGCCGACCCATTTGTTGCTCGGGCTGAACTGCTCGGCTCCGCGGCGCAGGGACCTGGCACCTGGCTGTGGGCATGGGCGAATTCCGCCTACCCGCCCTCGATCGTCGAGAGCAGCGCACTGATCCGTAACTTCGGAGAGCAGTACGAAGTCGCCGAGTTGCGTGACGCGGAAGTGCCACTCGGTGAAGCTGAGCCGCGTGAGTACGCATGGTGGATGGGTGGGGTAGCGGCGCTTCTTCTCGGGCAATTGCCCACCTACACCTTCGACGCCGACGGCTCCACCATCGGCGCAATTGTTCTCGCGGATGATCGGCTGCGGTTGCCCGAGCCGACCGTGCCCCGGCTGATGCGTAGCGTGGGAGAGGCGTTGCAGGCGCTGCCGGTCGCGCCCCGCAGCGTGTGGGCATGGGGTGACGTGCGTGGGGTCCAGGTCGACGAGATTCCGGGAGGCCTGCGGATCGCATTGCCCGACGGCCATGCCGAGTTTCGGTTCGACGAACAGGACAGGCTGATCGACATGTCTGGTCAGGCGCGCCCGTCCGATTAGACCTTGGGGCCGATGAACTCGTCGAGGCAAACGTTGGCGTCGTCGTCTCTCTCGACCGCCGACGAATCAAACGTATCGGCGGCCTCCGACAGATCTGGCTGTGCTTCGGGCTGTAAGATCGGCACGCCGCGGGCGTGATGAAATTGGCATACATGCCGGCTTTAGGTGCCGGTGCTCGAGAGAGCGTGTGGGTTCGAGTCCCACCGCCCGCACTCTTCAGGCGTTCTCATACCTGGTGCCGCATGCGGTACCAGGTTTCACGGCTGGTGGTCGCTCGCAGAACCGTCGCCGGTGGGCTCCCGACGCAGTTCGTCCCGCAGCGACGCGATCTCGGCGCGCAGGTCATTGATATGGGCTGCCGTCACGGCTGCGCTGGCGGCGTCGTCGACGGCCACGGTCTGCACGATCCACGACGCGATCGTCGCGGTGATCGAGCCGACCAGGCTGATCCCGCCGATCATCAGCAGCGCGGCGATGACTCGCCCGGTGGTGGTCACCGGATACATGTCGCCGTAGCCGACGGTCGTGATGGTCGTGATCGCCCACCAGACCGCGTCACCGAAGTTGGTGATGTGGGCATCAGGGGCGTCGCGTTCGGTCTGGAGGACAGCCAACGATGCGACGTACACGAGCAGGATCGCGCCCGAGATCGTGTACAGAATGACCTTGCCACGGATCGCGTGGCCGACAGCTTTCTGAAGCACACCGATCAACACGATGAGGCGCAACAGTCGCAGTGGCCGCAGCAAGGGCAACACCACGATCGCCAGGTCGACCAAATGGGTCCGGAACCAGTGCTTGCGGTCGTCGGCCAGATACAGCCGGGCCACATAGTCCACGGTGAACACAGCCCAGGTGATGAGAGTCGCCAGCTCGACAGCCCGCGCCGCCACCCCATGCGGCTGCACCAGCACCTCCACCGAGTATGCGGCGAGAAACACCGCGGCCACCGAGGCCAGCGGCCACTCGGCACGTGCCTCCCACCTGTCGAGGCGCTGTTGCATGATCACCGCAAAAGTGTGCGGCACAAATCCGCGGCTAGGTCAGGCAACCCCGTAGATCAGGCCGAAGGGTTGCGCGCCGACAACGGAGTGAGCCTTCTTCCGAGAATGGCTTCTGAGGTGACTGGCCATGTTGAAATTGTGGCCATGACGCAGCACGAGGCTTTGGCCATGCCACTCGAAGAGGCGATGCGTACTCAACGGGCGATCCGTCGACTCAAGGTTGATCCCATCGATGACACGCTTCTGCTTCACATTCTGGAACTCGCGATGAAGGCGCCGACGGGCTCGAACGCTCAGAACTGGGAGTTCATCGTCGTCAAGGACCGCGAAGTCGTCGCGAAACTCGGCCGATTGAATCGCCGAGCCTTGAAGTTCGGCGGACCGATCTACAAGCGCTTCGTTGTGCGCAATATGAATGACCAGATGCTCCGGATAGAGAAGGCGGTGCAATGGCAGGCAGATCATTTCGACGAGATCCCCGTCGTGGTCGTCGCCTGCCTGAAGGGTGTCATTCCGCTGTGGCCATCGGTGGCGGTGAGCAGCGCCTACGGTTCAATTTTCCCCGCGGTGCAGAACCTCTTGCTGGCGGCACGCGCAGCCGGGTTGGGCGCGGCGCTGATCACCCTGCCGTTGTGGAGCAAGCTGTTGGCGCGGCGCGCTCTGGGCCTGCCGTGGAACGTCACTCCGTGTGCGGTCATCCCGCTGGGCTGGCCCAAGGGCAAGTACGGGCCGACGACACGTCGGCCGGTCGGAGAATTCGTCTCGCTCGATCGCTACGGCAATAGAGCGTTTCTGTAGGCTCGCGACCGGCCGGCACGGATTACACCGTCGTCACCGCGGACCCGTCGGGGTTGGCGGTGACGACGACGTGAACCTCGCTTGCGCCTTCATCCGACGCGATCACCAACTTGGTGGCGTTGGGGGCAGAGACGACGTGGCCTCCGGTGACCGTCACCTGATAGCCGTTGGGGAACTGGACGGAAGGGGTCGCGATCGTGGTTTCCGATCCCGCGGCGAAGTTTCCTGTGCCGTCGGCTCTTTGGGTGGAGTAGGTGTAGTCGAACGTACCGTCGTCGAACGACCATGACTGCGGGGTACCGGACGTCACCTGCGGATACGGTTGCGCGAGCGTCTTCAGGTTCGCGGTGTTGACGTTGTCACCTTCCGGCGGCAGGCTCGGGTCGTACACCAGCGCCTCTTCCTCCGGTGGAGCGAAGGTCGTGATGTCGCCGACGCCCGTGTAGCTCCACTCGGTCCAGCCGAACATGTGCTGGTCTGCGGGATCCATGGATCCGATGATGCGTGCACTGTCCGAACTGCCGCCGAACTCGCTCATGAATGCCGGGATGCCATGGGCCGCCGCGTAAGCCTGTGCATTGTCGGAGATCAGTTGGGCGTTCGGGAAGGAGCCCAGCGGCCCCAGTGACACGTAGTCGTAGGCGTGATACGACAGGACGCTGTTCGGGTCGTCGATGGTCCCGAGGTACACGGGGAAGCCCAGGTTGGTGTCGGCGTCGGGCTCGAAGTACACCGTCGTGTTCGGATCGGCGGACCGGATCGCGGCATCCACCTGGTTGTAGAACGGGGTCAGCTGCTGAGCTGAGAAGAACGGGCTGCCGAACATGGTCGGCAGCATCTGGGAGGCGCCCGGGTATGGCTCGTTCATGATCTCGTAGCCGACGACGCCGGGCTCGTCCTTGAAGTAGTACGCCACGTGCTGCCAGGTCTGGGCGTAGTGGTTCTCCAGACCGACTCCATCGGATGCTGTGGAGTTGGACCAGAACGCATCCCAGGCGTGCTGTTCGGCCGGGTTGAGGAACTGGGTGAGCGGAAAGCCCAGAATGGGGTTGGGAAGTCCGCCGGTCTGGGTCGCCCACTCGGGCGCGCCCTCGCCGCCGAATGTGGTCCCGTACGTGTCCTGGTGCATGTCGAGGATGACGTAGACGCCATGGGCGTTCAGCGTCTGCACGGTCTGCTGGATCGAGGCCAGGTATTCGTCGTCGTAGACGCCGGGTTCGGGTTCCACGGCGGCCCAGTTGATGCCGAGCCGCACCACGTTGAAACCGTTGTCCGCCAAGAACTGTGCGTCGTCGTCGCTGAATCCGGACGCGGACGGCTCGTACGGCGGCACCTTGTAGACCATGTTGACCCCGTGCAGAATGACGACCCTGCCCTCGCTGTCGGTGATCCACTTGCCGGTGGTGCCGAGTGAGGTGTCGCCACTTGCCGGCGTGTCGGCCCGGGTCCCGTAGTGGCCGACCGTTCCGTGCTCGCCGAACAGTCCGTCGTTGCCGCCCGCTCCGCCCAATGCTGCGAGTCGTGTTGAAGCGCCACCGATTCCGCCGTCACCTGCATCCCCGCCGTCACCGCCGCTGCCCAGCAGGGCCGCGCCGTCGCCGCCGTCACCACCCCGGCCTCCGTCGGTGCCGCTGCCTCCATCGCCGCCGGCGCCCCCGATACCGAACGCCAAACCGGTAGCCGAACCACCTTCGCCGCCGGCACCACCGGCGCCGCCCGCGACGCCGTCGCCACCATCGCCGCCGGCACCACCCAGGCCCATCAGGAATCCGCCGGTGCCACCGGTCCCGCCGTCGCTGCCGGCGCCTCCGTCACCGCCCCTCCCGCCGTCGCCCAGGAAGCCGGCCGTGCCGCCGTTGCCGCCGCCGACACCGGCGGCCGTGCTGCTCCAGGCGTCTCCTCCGTCACCCAGCAGCCATCCGCCGGCGCCGCCGTCGGGATTGGCGGCGGTTCCGTCGGCACCGTTGCCGATGACGTAGGACCCGGCCACGGTGTTGATGGCGCCGTCGACCTGCCGACCCAGGTCACTGTCGATCCAGTTCTGGATACCATCGTGCACCGGTGTGTACACGGCCTGCTGGAACCATGCGGTTGCATCAGTGGGGGCCGGCTGTGCCTTGGCAGCAACAGTTTTCGCCGAAGTTGAGGAACCGGAGAGCTCGCGACGTGCTGCCGCCAGCATCACCCAGGACAGTGGGGGGTCGGCCGGGGCGGTCGGGGTGTTGCCGACGGCCGGGCTGTTCACCGCCGCGAACAAGTGCGAGATCGCCGTTGCGACGGCGCTGATCGGATCGTGCGGGGGCGTGGTGGTCGGTGTTGTCGTCGTCAGTGGCTTCGTCACGGGTTCTGCGGTGCCGGCCGGGGCAGCGGCCTGCGTCGGTGCGGGGGCCTTCATGCGCGACGCAGGCTTGGGTGTGTCGGTCGCAGTGGGCGTTGCCGTGTTCGGTGCCACCTCGGCGCGCGGGGCGTCAGGCCGGGTTGCGGTTCTCGGAGCCGACGACTCAGTCGAGGACCGGCCGGTGGTCTTCTTCTTTTTCGGCGTCGTCGCCGTGGCGTGCTTGCTCTTGCCGGAGGCTGCTTGTACACGGTTCTGCAGCTCGTGCGTGAGCCCGGTGAGGGGGCGCGAAGCCTGATCTTCGGCGCGTTTGATCCGGACTCGCGGACCGGGATCTGCGGCACCCGCACCTGTGGTGCCGCCGGCGCGACTACTCGTCGAGCCGGCGGATGAATCGCTTGTTGTCGAGCCGTGGGGGTCGGCCCATGCCGCCCCGATTCCCGAGGTCATGGCCACGCCGACCCCTAACGCGATGGCCAAACCGCCGACCCGACCGATGTACGCAGACGCTTTCACGGGGTCTTGTATACGTCGCCGAAACCGAAGGTGGAGCGGAATCGGAGAAATTTTTCCCGCGACGGGTAAAAATGCCCGGTTCATGCCCGCCGATGGTTGTCGTCCCCGACCCCACGGCGCGGGTAACTAGGCTGGCTGATGTGAGTGCCCACGATCTCGACAGCGGCGACGCTGCCGCAGCGCGAGTTCGGCGAGGGCGTCCGGCGCGGATCAACCGCGAGCAGATCGTTGCTGCCGCTCTTGGTGTCCCCCCGGCGGCGTTGACCATGCAGGCGGTCGCCGACGTTCTGGGCGTCGACCGGAAGTCGGTCAAATACCACATCGGCGATCGAGAAACCTTGTTGGCGCTCATGGCATCAGCGGTGTTCGAGGCGGAGTTCGATCGTGTCCCACCACCGGTCGACGGCGACTGGCGTGATGTGTTGCGGTGGTACGCGTACCGGGCGCGCAATGCGATAACTCAACTCGGTGTTCACGACGCGTTCCCGATGGAGGGCGCGATCGGCCTCGCGGCGTTGGACCAAGCCGAATTCGTCCTCCACGCTCTGGTCGACGCGGGCTTCGCCGTCGAGCAGGCAGGCCGGGCCGCCAACACCATCGCCGAGTTGGCACTGTCCGCGGCCCGCGATTCTCTGTTGCGCGCCGGAAGAGGCATGCATCCGCAACACGAAGAGGCCTTGGCGGCCATACACATTGGCGACGGAAACACCTACGAGTTACTGCAGCAGGTTCTGGCGGCGATGTCGGCGGAACCTGACGAGGACGCGCAGCTGGAGTTCAACCTCGATGTGGTCATCGCCGGGCTGACGACGATGCTGTGAGCAAGCTGCCGGGGTGCTGATCGGTTCTGGCGTACAGACCGTATCGTTCCATCTCGTCAAGCGGCGAAGGCGCGGCGCGCGCTCGTCAGCACCGAAGGAGTCGATACATGGGCAAGCGGTTGATCGCAGTGATTCTGGCAGTGATGGCGGTCGCCGTGGGCTGCGGCAAAGGTAACGATGCGGACGCCGCGGTCGTCACACCCGGCCACGACCAGACATCGCCGTCGGACGCCTACACCGCCTCCGCCCAGGAGGGGCCCGACGAGAACGGTGGGAAGACCTGGGTCCCCGTGATTCGCGACGAAGCCGGTCAGGAGGTCTTCCACGACCACTCCTCCTACCGCACCCCCGGGGTGATGATCACCTGGTTACCCACCGAACCTGAACAGCTCTGGGTGTATTCAGACGAAGATGGGATCTACCGGATCGCTCCCGGCAGCCACGGTGGGTGGACCAGGAGCGCCGTCAAACGCGAGAACGTGCCGTCGGAGATATCCAACCTCTGGGAGTCTTCCCGTTCCTGAATCAACGCACCGCCGATCGGGTGCAGACTCGAGTGCGAGACGGAGGGAGAACCAATGATCGATGTCCTTCCCGACATGCCCGAGGGCGTGTTCGGTATTCGGGTGTCAGGCCGGGTGCGCGGTGATGACCTGCGCGACTTCCGGCCGACGATGGACGAATTGCTGAAGACCGGAGAGATCCGGATCGTCGAGGTCATCTCACCGGACTACGAGGGCTTCGGACCCGGTGGGCTGGTCGAGGATATGAAGCTCGGCTTCGGCGCGCTGCTCGGGCACCACTCGGCATTCAAACGGATCGCCGTCGTGTCCGATAGGGAGTGGGTTGCCCATGCGATGCACGCGTTCGCCTGGATGATTCCGGGAGACCTCAAGGTCTTCGGGCTGGGTGAGCTCGATGCCGCCAAGGAGTGGGCTGCGGGCTGAGATCGACGCCAGTCGTGCCACGATGTCGGGCATGACGATCGTTCTGGTGCACGGTAATCCGGAGACTGACGCGATCTGGGGTCCGCTGGTCGATGCGCTTGGACGCAAGGATGTCGTGCGATTGTCACCGCCGGGATTCGGGGCTCCGCTACCTGACCGCTTCTCGGCGACATATGCGGCCTACCGGGACTGGCTCGAAAGCGAGCTTGAAGCCATTGACGAGCCGGTTGACCTTGTCGGACACGACTGGGGTGGTGTGCACGTGGTGAACGCGATGATGCATCGACCCGACCTGGTGCGCAGCTGGGCAAGTGACATCGTCGGAGTGTTCGACGCCGAATACCAGTGGCCTGACATGGCCCAGGCATGGCGGACGCCCGGCAAGGGCGAGCGGCTCGTCGAGAACATGCTGGGCGGCACGGTCGAAGACCGGACCGCGGTGTGGGCCGCGCTGCTGCCGGAGGACATCGCAGCGTCGATGGCACAAGCTCAGGGACCGGATATGGGGCAGGCGACCCTGCGGCTGTACCGCTCGGCGGGAATGCCCGGTGACATGGCCGAAGCAGGCGGCGGGTTGGAGCGGGCCAGTGCCCGCCCGGGACTTTCGCTACTGGCGACGGCGGACCCATACGTCGGGTCTGAAGAAATCCGGCGTCGTGCAGCCAGCCGAGCCGGCGCCTCCACCGAGGTGCTCGACGGACTGGATCACTGGTGGATGGTGCAGGATCCAGCCCGCGGTGCGGCTGCGCTTTCACGCTTCTGGGAATCACTCGATTAGCCGGGGATCTGTGCCCGCGGCGAGTCGGCGACCGCCAGTGTTCATTCGTCGCCTGCTCCGGCGGACAAGTCGATCCGGATGTCCCAGAGGTGGACGTGGCCGGGAATCTGCTGCTCCATGAACGCTGACCAGTCCTCGTACTTGTCTGCCTCGGCTTGCCACTGATCTGCCTCGACATCGCGGCCGACGCACCGCAAGGTATCGGCCACGTGGCGTTGCAGTGCTTGCCCCGAGTCGTGCATGCAGATTTCGTCGAGCATCTCGATTGCTTGCCGCGCGACGCCCTCGATCGCGTGATCCACTCGGTGCCGTGCCACCTCTGCGAACTTCAGCTCGGCGACCGCCCAGTGGAACGCCGCGTCGCCGGCCCGCATCGGGTGGTACATCTCCTCGCGCTCGATCAAGTTGGCGGCCAGTTCCTGGGCGAGGGTTATCGACTCCTCTGACGGCGCAAGGAATTCGATCAACCTACGAAACGTCCAGAGCATCAACTCGGGCATGGCGGTATCGACCTCCCGGGCGAGCGCCACGGCCTGCCGATAGGCGGATTCCGCGCCGTCGACGTCGTCCAGCTCCGCCAGGATTTCGCCGAGATCGATACACAGCTCTGCGGCATGAACAATGCGGCCACCCTCCATGGACACATCCACCGCAGCGCGAAGGTCCGCCGCCTGTTCCTCGAGCGGTTTCGGTGGTGGTTGCGTCGCTCGCGCGAGGTCGTCGCGCTTCCTGCTGATCCGGCTGAGTTCGTCGGCGATCTCTGACACCGTGTCGAAATCCGTACCCTGCATCAGCCCCGGATCGAGCATGTCGAAGACAAGCCGGCGTGCCTCGCTGTAGTGATGCAGTGCCGCTTGCAGCTCTCCCGCAGCGAGTGCCTCATCGCCCAGCCGTTCGAGCTCATCAGCTGACAGGGGCATGGGCTCGGTCATCGGGCTACCTCCGTCCCGTCGACGCCGGCGGCCAGCACGATGATGTCATCGAGCGCCTCCGACAACAGGATTCGATCCTCGGGGCCATCGCACTGCGCGGCCATCCGGGCCTGGACGAACAGCAGCTGCGTGAGCCGACTGAACACGAGGGCGTCGGTTGTGCGGGTCAGCGCCTGCACCGCCCGGTTGTCCCAATTCACCACCAGATGCGGGAGGTCGCCGCACCCCGGCGAATCGGCGTCGATCTGGCCGTGACCGATGAAGACGGCAGGCAGGTCCGTCGATGGAAACCGGCGCACCACCACCCGGCCACCCGACGCCTGCAGCGCGTGACTGCCACGCCGTTCCAATGCCGCCACGGCAGCGCCGGCGTCGGCGGACGGCACCGTCAGCGCCGCCACCTCGGACGCCGGATAGGCCCGTGTGACGGTGACCCCGGACATCACCTGCGGCAGCATGAGCAACACTTCCTGGTCGAGAGCGTGGCCCGCGTTGACGACGATCCGACCACCTGGGTTGAAGCTCGCGATAGTGCGAAACTCCTTGACCGACGCGGCGAAAAGGACGTTCGGGTTCCGGTTGACGATGTCGACCAGACGCAGGTGTCCTTCTGTTGTCTGCATGGTCAGCATCGGCAGCACCACTTCGGCCAGCTCACGATTCTCCGCGTCGATGCAGTGCGTCGCAGCGGATCTGAGCTCGAGTTCGTTGTCGGTGACGAACTCGGCGAAGCGCTCGGGATCGGTGTCGGCCAGGGAATGCAGCCACTTCAGCGCCGTGGTTGCGAGCGCGCGCCGAGTCCCGGCCTGTACTGCGTTGTTCATGATGGCCTCGCGGCTGGCGGTCGGCTCCAGCTTGGTGGAGTTGACCACCGCCCAGGCGAAGAACGCCCATGACGGCAGCAGCGCACCTTCGGCGTCATCGACAAGCATGTCGTTGACATAGACGCGATTGCGGCGGACGGACGTGGTCCGGCGCGACGGAGTTCCGATGTACACCACGCCTTCTAGTCCCAGGTCTTCGTCGGCAATCTCGATGGCATCGAACTGCCTACCCACCCCGACGCCGCC
Organism: Mycobacterium shunyiense; assembly: GCF_058270035.1. Classification (NCBI taxonomy): domain Bacteria; kingdom Bacillati; phylum Actinomycetota; class Actinomycetes; order Mycobacteriales; family Mycobacteriaceae; genus Mycobacterium; species Mycobacterium shunyiense. Next base: position 43,339 of record NZ_JBZDPT010000046.1, read on the forward strand.
GTAAACGGGCGAGACACCCTGCAACACACCAGATCGGTGAGCGCCGAAGTCGCGTACCCACGGATACTCACGCGAAACTTCCTTCGGACCTTGGCTTGTCAGCACCTTGATGGCCACCGGAAGGAACTCGGCATACTTCTGCACGAGCGGGCTCACCTGCTCGGCCCGCGCCCACCCGACCATGTCTGGGCGCGGCCGCAACCGCACAGTGGTACCGACCGCCGATTCGTCGGTGGTGGTTCGGATCGTGTAGGTGCCGTCGCTGCGGCCGACCCACTCGATCGGGTCCGCGCCTGTCGCGCTACGCGAGGCGACGGTGATCTCGTCGGCAATCAGGAAGCAGCTCAGCAAGCCTATTCCGAACTGGTCGATGTACGTCCGACGACTCCGCTGCAGTTCGTCGCTCTTCGAACTGGCGCCGACGGTCGCGAGGAACTGCTCGACCTGTGCCGGGCTGACCCCGATTCCGGCGTCGGTGAGTGCGAACTCGTCGGCGGGTGAGTGCGGCGAGGCCACTCCGTAGGGAGAGATCGTGATGACGCGTGGCGCGGGTACGTCGTCAAAGGCGTCTCGGGCCGCGATGGCATCCACCGCGTTCTGGATCAGCTCCCGCACATAGACGCCGGGGCTGGAATACAGGTTCTTGCTGAGTAGTGCGATCACCCCGCCGAGATTCACTCGGAAGTTCTGTTGCTGAAGCTCGGACATCCCCGGGCCCTCCTGTGTCGGCTCGTTTGAGAACCGGACAGATTCGCATGGGGTACCGACAGGTCGGGGCGCTCCGAACTGGTGCCGAGACGGTGCCCGCGACGGTGCGATCATGGATGGGTCGATCAGCATCATCACGGGGGGCAGCATGGGGGAGTCGTCGACGAGCGGGAGCGAGCCGACTGTCAGCACCGATGACCGGCATCGGTACGTGCGCCGGCTGGCGTTGGAATCGTTGGAACGTCGCGGTGTACGGGTGCGTCCGGCTCCCCAGGACGCACTGGGCGACGACTGTTTCATGGACCAGACGGGAAATCACTACCGGCTGTACAACCTTCAGCTCCAATGTGCGCAGCGTCCGCCGGTCGAGTGGGCAAGCGCTGTCGAGTTTCATTTCGATCAGCAGTTCGCCGGTCGCTCCGATCCCGGGCCGGCCGAACTGACGGAGGGCGAATTTCTGGCGCAGGTTCGCACACGCCTGCAGACGCCGGACACCTCGGGCATGACCTCGATGCGGTACGCCCGCCCGGCGTTCGACGGTCTGGTCGCCGAGCTGAGTCGTGACCTGCCGACGGTGGTGAAGACGGTGGGTGACGACGACGTCGCCGGCCGCGACCTGAATTTCCTCTACGAGGTGGGTCAGCGCAACACCGATGCCGAGCCCGTGACCGTACAGGCGTTGGACCGCAACGTGTTTGCGTTGACCGGAGATTCCTTCTTCATCGCCTCGAAGGCTCTGAACTTGCCCCGGCTGATCGAGACGGTGCTCGGGGGAGTGGCACCGCTGGGGGTGGTGTTCAGCGTGCCGCATCGCAGTCTGCTGTTCCTGCATGGCGTCGGTGAGTCCACGGCTGATGCAGTCGGTTGGCTCGCGTCGGTGACGGTAGGGCAGACCGAGAACCCGCCCGGCGGGGCCGTCAGTCGCGACACCTATTTCTGGCACGGCGGCGCGGTGCAGCGGATCACCGAGATCGACACACGGGTCCGAAGCATCAGTCTGCTGCGCGACGGGGCGTTCGCTGAGGCGATGGGGCAGCTGTAGCCGAGATCAACGCCATGGTCGCGCCAGGCGCCGGATAACGACCGTAGCGTCGCATTCGGCGCGGCCGACGCTCAGGCGTCAACCTCGCCGAGCGCGAACCTACTTGTCGAACTTCCCGCTCAAATACTCGACGCGGCAAGCGTTTCGGGCGAGCTTGCCGCTCGTCGTCCGGGGGATCACGCCGGCTGCGACCATGCGCACATCGGCGACCCGGATCTGGTGGTGGCGGGACACTGCCGCGCGCACCGCGTCGACGATCGGGCCGGGCTCGGCGCGTCCGGCTCCGGCGGCCCGCTCGGCGACGATCACCAGTTCTTCACCGCGGTCCCCGTTGACCGAGAAGGCGGCGACATAACCCGAGCGCACGGCGGGCGATGACGCGCTGACCGTCGTCTCGATGTCGTGGGGGTAGTGGTTGCGTCCGTCGATCAGGATCATGTCCTTGATCCGGCCGGTGAGGTACAGCTCGCCATCGATGTAGACGCCGAGGTCGCCGGTGGCCAGCCAATGGCCGTTGTCGGGCACCTCTTCGGCGTGGCTGCCGGTGGTGAGTCGGGTCTGCAGCTTGTTGGCGAACACCCGCTCGCTCTCGTCGACGCGACCGAAATAGCCCTGGCCGACGTTGTTGCCGTGCAACCAGATTTCGCCGACAGTGCGGTCGGGCAGTTCGTCGCCGTCGGGACTGGCGATCACTGCCCACTGGTTCGGAATCGGCTGTCCGCAGGACACGTGGGCCACGGCGCCTTCGTCGGTGGCTGCCACGGTTACCGCGCGCCCGGCGCTGAGCTGGTCGCGGTCGAGGTACACCGCGCTGGCCGCGGCGCTCGGCGCGATGCTGGCCACCGACAGGGTGGCCTCGGCCATGCCGTAGGACGGCTTGATCGCGGTCGCGGGAAGCCCGTACGGGGCGAACGCGGTCGTGAACTTCTCGACGGCGGCCATCGTGACCGGTTCGGATCCGTTGAGGAGGGTGACGACGTTGGACATGTCCAGCGTCTCACCCTCCGGCGGCAGGCCCCGTTCGGAAGCCAGCTCGAAGGCGAAGTTGGGGGCCGCGGCGAAAGTGCGTCCGTGGGCGGCCTCTTCGGCCAACCGCTTGATCCAGCGGTACGGGCGGCGGACGAACGCCATCGGGTCCATCAGGCTGATGTGGCCACCGCACAGCGCCGGGAACATGATCATGATCAGGCCCATGTCGTGGTAGAGCGGCAGCCAGCTGACGCTGCGGATCCCCGTGTCGAGGTCGCCGGCCAGGATCATCTGGATGACATTGGTGCACACGTTGCGGTGGGTGATCTCCACCCCGGCCGGGGTGCGCGTCGACCCGGATGTGTACTGCAGGTAAGCGATGTCGTCGGAGTCGACCGACGGGCTGACATACATCTCGGCCAGCGTGTCCGGCACGGCATCGACGGCGATCATGCGAGGCCGCTCGGCGGCGGGCAGAGTCTTGATGAAGTTGCGGACCGATTCGGCCGCTGCAGTGGTGGTGAGCACGACGGTGGGCTTGGCGTCGGCCAGCACCGCGGCCAGTCGTTCGGTATGACCGGCCAGGGCCGGCGCGAACAGCGGGACGGCGATGTTGCCGGCGTGCACGGCGGCGAAGAAGGCCGCGACGTACTCGACACCCTGCGGGGCCAGGATCGCGACCCGGTCGCGGGGCTGGGTGACCTGCTGCAGTCGGGCGCCGACGGCGCACACCTGCGCCCACAGAGCGTTCCAGCTGAGCTCGACGGCTTGCCCGTCCGGATTGGTCGAGTAGTCGAGGAATCGGTAGGACGGCTCATCTCCGTAGATGAACCGGTTGCGATCCAGGAACGACGTCAGGGTGACGCCGTCGGGTACGACAATCGTGCCGTCATCGCTGACGTAGTTCTCGATGTTCGACGTCGACGTATCAACGGCACTGGTTGCGAAGGGATCCCGACCCATGCCGTAAGACTAATAGTGACTCTAATAAAGCCTGGCAGCGCGGTCCGGTGTGGGTTGTCACGAGGTCTGCAAAATGTGTCGTGCGTCTCTTTTTACCGCGGCCCATCCACGGCATAAGTGCCGTTATCGTCGGTGAACTCGACGATCACCCTGCGCAGCGTGTCATTTATCTCAACTGCGCATGTGAACGTCGATCCGGCCCGCACGACCGGATTCCGGCCGTTGTTGCACGCCACCGCGACGACGCGGTTGGCGCCGTAACCGTTGATCGGATCGGACAGGATCTGTGCCACTCCGGACTCGGCCTGATGGACGTCGAGTCGGGCGCTGTTGGTGTCCGCGCGGCTCCACGCCCACAGCCCGGTGCCGATCACCGCGACTGCCACGACGGCGACGGCCGCACCGATGAGCAGACGCCGGTCGGGTTGCCGGGGCTCCGGCCGCGGAGTCGGCGGCGGTGCGGGTCGCGGTTGGTGTTGGGGCGACGGCGCGGGCCACGGGTGGTGCTGAGGCGACGCCGGTTGTCGCGGGGGTGGTGGCGTCCAACCCCGCCGCGGCGGCGGAGCGCCCGGTGGCGGCGTGCCGCCGGGCAGGGGTGCGCCGCCCGGCCGCGCCCACCACGGCTGTTCGGGACCGCTCATCGGTTCTCCTCGACTGGACTCATCGGCTCACGGGAACCTCTGGTAGCACTGTGCGTCATCGCCTTGCAGGCCGGACCGGTAGGCCAGGATGCGGGTGAACCCCGCAGGCAGCACCCTGCCGTTGACGTCGCTGGCGGCCAGCCCGTTGGTGAGCAGGCTGCTGATCGCCTCGTCGGTGTCTCCGGCCGACAGCGTGATCGGCAGACCGGGCTCGGCCATCCTGGCCTGACCCACGCCGGTCAGGCAGCCGGTGCGCATCGCGGCCACGGGAGTGTCGAGCGTCAGGCCCTTCTCGTGTTGTAACGCCATGGCGTACCGCGATGTCAGGACGGAGATCGCCGAGTTGTCGCCTTGGAGGAGCTCCTGTTCGTCATTCTCGTTTCTGGCTTCCCCCAGGGCTTTCAGCCCCGCCAGGTCGACCACGATGGTGTTGGTCGCCGGGCAGTAGGACGCCGGCGGAGACGGTCCGGCGTCGGGGCATGCGCTCGGCTCGGTGGTCAACGTGGGTGGGTTGGTGGGTGCGTAGACCTGCCGCAGCGACTGCATGGTGTGGTCAAGCAGATTCGCGGTGATCGTGCTGTTGGCGCTCTGCGGGCCGCCGAAGAAGTCGAGAAATTTGGGCAGATCGCCGCGGCGCTTGGTGATCTCGTCGGAGTCCATGGCTGCGCACTGGTCGACGTTGCCGCTGAAGCCGATCTGGAAGGCGCTGACCCGGTCCAGCGCCGAACCGTGCTCGTTGCCGGTGAGCGTTGCGTCGACCCGGGTCATCAGGGGATCGCGGATGTAGATCAGCCCGGCCAGGACATGGTTGAGACCGTCGCCGGTGCTCAACTCGAAGCGCGGAGACTTTCCGGCGGCCACCCAGCGCAGGTAGACCCCGGCCAGGCAATCCGCCTGCTGCTCGGCCACCAGCACGGGCGTGCTCTCGTTGATCAGCCGCGCCTGTTGCTGGACGGCGTGGCCGTATTCGTGGGCCATCACCCCGACCACGCCCATCTGGCCGAAGTACTGCGCTGCCACCGGAATCGCGACGCCGCGGTCCCATGCCATCACGTCACTCTTGAGGCAGTAGAAGGCGTTGGTCAGCCCGACGGTGCTTTCCCCGCAGATCTCGAGTCCGGGGGAGGCATCGGAGTTGTAGGACACCAGGCGAGAGACGGGGGTGAAGGTTCCCGGAAGGGAACCGCCGCTGTAGTTCTGCGACCAGAAATCCTCGATGTCGTCGACGGCCAGCAGGGCCAGGTCATCGATCTGGCCGCCATCGGTGTTCTCGGCCCGGCGGGTCGGCGCGGGGGCATCGGGCCGGGTGCCGCTGTGGCCGTCGGTCACCGGCAGTCCACCCACCCGGTCGGGTAGGAACAGCATCGAGGTCGCCCTGCCCCCGACCACGGGGGCGTTCCCGCAACCGGCCAGCAGCGCCGCACAACAGGCCAGACCGAGCCACCAGCGAAGCCTCGCCAACTGATCCGCCTTCCACGCGATCCACCCCAGCCAGTTCTACCTGTTCGCGACGACGTTCGGCGCGGGCCGCCGATGACCTGCGGGACAATGGCGGCGCTATGTACACCTTCGAGGATCTGGTGACTCGGGTATTGGCCCGTGCAGCAGAGCCGGGGACGGCCGTCATCGGGATCGCCGGGGCGCCGGGGGCGGGTAAATCCACGCTGACCGAGGCGCTCGTCGTCGCCGTCCGGGCCCGGCTCGGCGGCGACGCGGTGGCGCACGTTCCGATGGACGGATTCCACCTCGCCGATGTGGAATTGCGCCGGCTTGGCCGGTTGGACCGCAAGGGCGCGCCGGACACCTTCGACGTTGCCGGATATGCCGCGCTGTTGCGCCGTATCCGCGGACGCACCGAGGTGGTCTACGCCCCCGGTTTCGAGCGCGACATTGAGCAGCCGGTGGCCGGTGCGATCCCGGTGTTCCCGGGAACGGCGGTGGTGCTCACCGAGGGCAACTACCTGCTGCTCGACGATCCGGCGTGGTCGGCGGTGTCCGCGGAGATCGACGAAATCTGGTTCTGCGTAACAGAAGACGATCTCCGCGTCGCCCGTCTGGTGGCTCGCCACATCGCCTTCGGGAAGCCGGCCGGTGCCGCGCGGCGCTGGGTTTCCGAGGTCGATGAACCCAATGCCCGGTTGGTGGCGGCGACTGCGGAGCGGGCCGATCTGGTAGTCCCGGTGGCGGCCGTGAGGCCCAGCTCACACTGATGTCGTCTGTGTGCATAATCACGGTTCAGTGAGTTGCTATAAGCCTCGGTGAGAGCCATGATTGTGGTGGTAAATCTGGAATCATTCCAGAAAATCAGCGCGAGATTGGATAGGTTGCAATGGCACTTTTGTCGATTGGTTCTCAGTTCCCGGAATACGACCTGACGGCCGTGATTGGTGGAGATCTGTCCAAGGTCGACGCCAAGCAGCCCGATGACTATTTCACCCGCGTCACCAACAAGGACGACGAGGGCAAGTGGCGGATCATCTTCTTCTGGCCGAAGGACTTCACCTTCGTGTGCCCCACCGAGATCGCCGCGTTCGGAAAGCTCAACGAAGACTTCGAGGATCGCGACGCCAAGGTGATCGGCGTTTCGGTGGACAACGAGTTCGTCCACTTCCAGTGGCGTGCACAGCACGAGGACCTGAAGAAGCTGCCTTTCCCGATGGTTTCGGACCTCAAGCGTGAACTCACTGCGGCGGCCGGCGTGCTCAACGCCGACGGTGTCGCCGACCGGGCCACCTTCATCGTCGACCCCAACAACGAGATCCAGTTCGTCTCGGTGACCGCCGGTTCGGTTGGGCGCAACGTCGACGAGGTGCTGCGGGTTCTCGACGCACTGCAGTCCGACGAGCTGTGCGCATGCAACTGGAAGAAGGGCGACCCGACGCTGAACGCCGGCGAACTGTTGTCCGAGGCGGTCTAGTCATGAGCATCGACAACATCAAGGAAGCGCTGCCGGAGTACGCGAAGGACCTCAAGCTCAACTTCGGCAGCATCGTGAAGTCCACGGAGCTCACCGAGCAGCAGTTGTGGGGAGCGTTGGTCGCCACGGCCGCCGCGACCAAATCGCAGCAGCTGCTGAAGGAGATCTCCGAGGATGCCCTCGACGTGCTGAGTGCGGAGGCATACCACGCCGCCCTCGGTGCCGCGTCGATCATGGGGATGAACAACGTCTTCTACCGGACCAAGGGGCAGCTCGACGGCCGCTACGACGACCTGCGGGCCGGTCTGCGGATGAACATCATCGCCAATCCCGGTGTGCCGAAGGCTGACTTCGAGCTGTGGTCGCTGGCGGTGTCGGCCATCAACGGCTGCTCGCACTGCCTGTCCGCGCACGAGACCGTACTGCGCGACGCCGACGTCTCTCGCACGACGATCTTCGAGGCCATCCGGCTGGCGTCGATCGTGTCCGGGGTGGCCCAGGCGTTGCTCACCGCGGATGCGCTCGCCGGAGTCTGATACGTAAGGCCCAGAAATGGGCTTACGCGCATAACTCGACAGATAAACTCGCCTCTCGCGATTCTGAGAGGCGAGTTTTCTGTTGACGGCACCAACGAGCGACACCCGCACCTCCCGCATCGACGCCACCGTGCGCAAGGCGATCACCGGTGCGTCCATCGGCAACGCGGTCGAGTGGTTCGACTTCGCCATCTACGGTTTCCTGGCGACCTACATCGCCGGCAACTTCTTTCCGGCCGGCAACGAAACCGCCTCGCTGCTCAACACTTTCGCCATATTCGCCGCCGCATTCTTCATGCGTCCGCTCGGCGGCTTCGTGTTCGGTCCGCTGGGTGACCGGTTGGGGCGTCAGCGGGTGCTCGCCGTCGTGATCCTGCTGATGTCGGCAGCCACGCTGGGCATCGGCCTGCTGCCCACCTACGACACCATCGGTGTGGCCGCGCCGCTGCTCCTGCTCCTGCTGCGGTGCCTGCAGGGATTCTCCGCCGGCGGCGAGTATGGCGGTGGCGCAGTCTATCTCGCCGAGTACGCGAGCACCCGGCGACGCGGCTTCACCGTCACGTTCATCGCATGGTCGGGGGTGCTGGGATTCCTGCTGGGCTCGGTCACCGTCACGCTGCTGCAGGCATTTCTGGCGACCGAGGCGATGGAGAGCTACGGCTGGCGTATCCCCTTCCTGGTGGCGGCGCCGCTCGGCCTGGTCGGTCTCTACATCCGGCTGCGCCTCGACGACACTCCTGAGTTCGCCGAGCTCGACGAGGCCGACCGGGTGGCCACCTCGCCGTTGCGCGAAGCCGTGGGCACCGCGCGACGGGCAATCCTGCAAGTCATCGGCCTGTTCATCGTGTTCAACGTCGGCTATTACGTCGTCTTCACCTTCCTGCCGACGTACTTCATCAAGGCGCTGCACTTCAGCAAGACCCAGGCGTTCGTCTCGATCACCCTGGCCAGTCTGGTGGCACTGATCCTGATCCTGCCGTTGGCCGCGCTGTCGGACCGGATCGGGCGCAAACCGCTGCTGATCGCCGGCTCGGCCTCCTTCGTGGTGGGCGCGTACCCGCTTTTCCTGCTGATGAATTCGGGATCGGTGGCAGCGGCGATCGTCGGGCACTGCCTGCTTGCGGCCATCGAATCCGTGTATGTCGCGACGGCGGTGACGGCCGGGGTGGAGCTCTTTGCGACCCGGGTCCGCTACAGCGGCTTCTCGATCGGTTACAACATCGCGGTCGCGTTGTTCGGCGGGACCACCCCGTATGTGGTCACCTGGCTCACCGCAGCAACCGGCAACAACCTGGCCCCCGCGCTGTATCTGGTTGCCGCGGGCGTCGTCTCGGTGGCCACCGTCTTGACGTTGCGCGAGAGTGCAGGGCAACCAATGCGTGGCGTGAGCGACCCGTCGGACCAGCACCGTGCCACGATGACATCGTGAGCACGACAAGAGGACGTCCGACGGGTGCGAAAGAAGGACGCCCGACGGGCGCAAGCGGACGCCCGACGGGCGCAAGCGGACGCCCGACGGGATCGAAAGTCGGGCTCCGTCCGACCAAAGCCGACGTGGCCAGGCTGGCCAACGTCTCGACGGCGACCGTCAGCTATGTCCTCAACAATGTTCAAGGGCAACGCATCTCGGAACAGACCCAGGCCGCGGTACGCAAAGCGGCGGCCGACCTCGGTTACCGGCCCAACCTTGCAGCCCGCAACCTCGCCGTCGGCGGCAGCGGTGTGGTGCTCTACATCGTGCCGCGCACCGATCTCGGCGAACTGCCTCTGGAGGTCGGCAGTCGTCTCACCACGGCGCTCGGCCGGCACGGCATCGTGCTGTCGATGCAGCTGGAGACGGATGACGGTCAGAACATCGTCGACGCGGTCGCGAACCTCAACCCGGTGGCCGTCGCCGGCGTGTTCCCGCTCACGGGTGCCGCTGCCGCGGCAGTCGAGGCGGCGCGGATTCCGCAGATCTACCTGGGCAGCGAGAAACTGCGCGCGCTCGGGTCGTTGCATCTGACCGTCGGAGAGATGCGGGTGGAGCATCTGATATCGCGCGGCCATACCCGCCTCGGCTTCGCCTATGCCGGTGCACAGGTGCTTCGGCCGCTCGGTGACTACTGGCTGTCGGGTCTTCGGGTGGCCGCCGGTGCGCACGGCCTGCCCGAGATCGAGGTCGACACCGTGGCCACCGACGGGTCCGATGCGGCCGGTGTGGTGTCCAGATGGGTGGCCGCCGGCGTGACGGCGGTGTGCGCGCAAAGCGATGAGACGGCGTTCGTGGTTCTGCACGGGATACGCCGGGCCGGCCTGCGTTGCCCGGATGATCTCGCGGTCATGGGGGTCGACGCGATACCGCTGGGTGCGGTGAGCTCGCCACCGTTGACCTCCGTTGCATTCGACGCCAAGACCATCGTCGATGCCGCGGTCCCGGCCATGATGGCCGAGCTGGGGTATCCCACGGTCGCCGACGCCGACGGTAGTGACCCTGCTGGGCTCGTCGTGCGCGACAGCACCTGAGCGTTGCAGATGAACGGCATACCGTAACCCGTACGGGCCTTGTCCGGGGGCGTCCCCGCCGTGTAACTTACGCGGGTAAGTAACTCTCCGCAGCCCTCAGAGAGGCGGACCGCCGTGAGCGTGAGCACCACCAATGACGTGTATTTCGATCCCTACGACGTCGAGATCAACGCCAACCCGTATCCGACGTTCGCCCGGCTCCGCGAGGAATCGCCGCTGTACTACAACGAGCAGTACGACTTCTACGCGCTGAGCCGCTTCGCCGACGTCAACAAAGGCCTCGTCGACCACGAAACCTTCAGCTCAGCGCGCGGCGCGATCATCGAACTGATCAAGGCCAACATCGACATCCCCTCCGGCGCCCTGATTTTCGAGGATCCGCCGATCCACACCGTGCATCGCAAGCTGTTGGCCCGGATGTTCACCCCACGCAAGATCAATGCGTTGGAGCCCAAGATCCGGGAATTCTGCGCGCAGTCGCTGGACCCGCTGGTGGGGGCCGGCAAGGTCGACTTCATCAAGGATTTCGGCGCGATCATGCCGATGCGGGTGATCAGCGCGTTGCTGGGGATCCCCGAGGACGACCAGGAGATGATCCGCGACCACGGCAACGACCAGCTGCGCACGGAGGCCGGCAAGCCGATGAAGGCGGCGCAGGAAGGTCTGGTCGACGGTTCGATCTTCGAGACCTACATCGACTGGCGTAAGGACAACCCGTCCGACGACATCATGACCGACCTGCTCAATGTCGAGTTCACCGACGAGCACGGCGTGACCCGCAAGCTCACCCGCGAGGAATTGCTGATCTACATCAACGTGGTGGCAGGAGCGGGTAACGAGACCACGACACGATTGATCGGTTGGGCGGCAAAGGTTCTCGCCGAACATCCCGATCAGCGGCGCCAGCTGGCCGAGAATCCCGCGCTCATCCCGCAGGCGATCGAGGAACTGCTCCGCTTCGAGCCGCCGGCCCCGCACGTGGCGCGGTACGTCACCCGCGACGTGGAGTTGCACGGCCAGACGGTCCCAGAGGGCAGCGTGATGATGATGCTGATCGGCGCGGCCGTCCGTGACAGCCGCCAGTTCCCGCCTGACGGTGAGGTTTTCGACATCCATCGCGAGCAGCACCAGCACCTGGCGTTCAGTGTCGGCACCCACTACTGCCTGGGTTCGGCGCTGGCGCGGTTGGAAGGCCGGATCGCGTTGGAGGAGATGATCAAGCGCTTCCCGGAGTGGGACGTCGATCTCGACAACGCCATATTGTCGCCGACTTCGACGGTCCGCGGCTGGGATTCGATGCCGGTGTTGATCCCGTGAGCGACGCTTGCGGAGCGAACCGTACCTGGACACGCGGGAGCCGAGCCTGCGAGGCAACCGCGTGACGGCCTCGATGACCGTCCCCAAGGACTGGACCCAGGTCACGCCCGAGTGGTTGACGGCCGCGTTGGCCGACCACCACCCCAATGCGGTGGTGGATCGCGTGACGGTCGACATGCGCGACGACGGTACCAACCGCCGTGCGCGCCTGTCGGTCACGTATAAGCCGGGGCCGACTGGACCTTCCAAGGTGTTCGCCAAGGCCGTCGATCCCGGGCACAAGGAGATGATCAAGTACACCAGCGGTCTGCTGCATGAGCCGAGGTTGTTCAACTCCAAAGTCGAGCTGCCGCTGGAGCATCCGACGGTGTATGCGGCGCCGATCGACGAGGGCGACGAGGACTTCATGCTGGTCATGGAAGACCTCACGGCACGTTCGGCAGACCCACGCGACGCCACCAGACCGCTGACCGTGGAGCAGGCTGCGCACGGCGTACGCGGCCTGGCCCGGTTGCACGGCGCGTTCTGGGGTGCGCGGGTGCGCCGTCCCGGACTGGAGTGGCTGGAACCGTTCGAGCCGTGGGACGGCATGCAGTGGGCCCCGCTGCCCGCAGCTCTGGAACGTCTCGGTGACGATGCGCCGGCCTCAGTGCATGCGCTGACCATCGACCATCTGGTGGAAGGGATCTGGAAGCCGTTCATCCGGACCCTCACCGCAGCCGGCGTCCCGCAGACGCTGCTGCACGGTGATCCGCATATCGGAAACACGTACCTGCTGCCCAACGGGGATGTCGGATTCCTCGACTGGCAGGTGGCCCGCCACGGCAACTTCTCGCTCGACCTCGGTTACTTCCTGCAGGGTGCGCTGACGACGGAAGACCGAAGGGTCGCCGAACGCCAGCTGCTCGAGGAATACCGGGATGCGCTGGAGCTTCCGGCCGAGGAACTGCCGTCGCCCGATGAGGTCTGGTTGCGATACCGGGCCTCGGTCGCCCACGGCCTGATGACCTGGCTGGCCACCGCCAGCGCGGGCGAGCTGTGGCAACGCCCGGACATCGCACTGGCGCTGGCTCAACGGTATTCAGCGGCGTACGAGGATCTGCAGACCGCACAGGCGCTGGCCGACCTCGTCGGTCGGTGATGACGTCGGTCAAACCGACCGCCTGACGGGAATCCTCGATCTCGACACCCGCCGAGCCACTACGGTGTCCGGCATGACAGGTGTGGTGGTGACAGGTGCAGCGTCGGGGATCGGTCGGGCCAGCGCGGAGGCGCTGATCGCAGACGGCCGGCGGGTCGCGTTGTGGGACATAGCGCCCGAGGTCCGCGAGGTGGCCGAAGGGTTGGGCATGCCGTCGACGGTGATCGACGTGTGTGACACCGGTGCGCTCACTGCGGCCGTCGGGGAGACCGCACAGGCGCTCGACGGCGTCGACGGCCTGGTGCACGCCGCCGGCCGCGTGCTCCCCGAACCGGTGGGCGCCTTCACCGAGGAGTCCTGGGACGCGGTGCTCGACGTGAATCTGCGGGCGCAGGCGCTGTTGATGCAGTTGCTCCTGCCGCATCTGGAGAAGTCAGCGAAGGACGGCGGATCGCCCGCTGTGGTCGGTATCTCGAGCATCGAAGGCCTGGCCGCCAACCCCTTCATCCCGGCCTACTGCGCCTCCAAGGCCGGTCTGCTCGGCATGACCCGATCGATGGCTGCACAGTTGGGTCCGTTGGGAATTCGGGTCAATGCGGTGTGCCCGGGCTTCATCCACACGCCGATGCTGCAGATCGCGTTGGACGTCGAGGAGATCCGTGCGAGCTTCGAACAGGCCGCGCCGCTGGGTCGGCTCGGGCAGCCTGACGAGATCGGGGCGGCCGTGGCGTTCCTGATGTCACCCAAGGCGTCGTTCATCACCGGTACGCAACTCGTCGTGGACGGGGGAGTGACCAGCCGTCACGCGTGATTGCGCGACCCCCACGACGAATGGCCAGTTATGACAGGCGAACTCGGAGAGTCTGTGTCATAACTGGCCACTCAGCCGTTCTGGTGGGTGTTAGTCGCTGGCCGGAAGCGGTTTGGCCTCTTTGAGGCTGAGAGCGGTGGTGCCGACCGACAGCGTGCCCGCGCCCGCCTTGGTGACCAGGACCTCGGCGCCGCCCTCGTCGACGTAGCGCTTGCCCATCAGGTTGCCGTCCGAGAACGCGCCGTCGATGGTGAGTTCGGAATCCGTCTCGGCATCGAGTGGGACCATGGCGACGCCACCGGCGCGGAGGTCGTCGAGGCTGTCGGCGCTGCGCACCACGATGACCTGGGTGTCGCAGACCTGGCTCTGCAGGCGGGTGCCGTTCTTGATCACTATGCTGACTCCTTCGAAACAGGTGAGAGTTCGTCGACGAGTTGGCGGCGCAGAACCTTGCCGGTTGGGTTGGTGGGCAGCTCGTCGCGGAACACCACCCGGTCGGGGGTGCGCGAACCGCGCAGTTGCTTGCGAACATGCTCGCGTAGTGCATCCGGGTCGGGGGAGGCACCCTCGGCGGGTACCACGACGGCCACGATGATCTGACCCCACTGGGGATCTTCGGGACCGACGACGGCGACGTCGCGGACCTCGGGATGCTCGACGAGCACGTCCTCGATCTCGGCGGGGGCAATGTTCTCCCCGCCGCGGATGATGGTGTCGTCGGATCGTCCGCCGATGAACAGGTAGCCGCCCTCGTCGAGCGTGGCGACATCCTTTGTCGGGAACCAGCCCTCGGCGTCGAGCACCGAGCCGATGTCGGTGTAACGACCCGACACCTGCTCACCACGCACGAACAGCTCGCCCGTCTCGCCCGCGCCGAGCACGGTGCCGTCGTCGGCGCGGATCTGCACCTCGATACCTGGGACCACCTGGCCGACCGAGCCGAGTCGCCGGGCGCCGGCCGCATCCTCGGCAGCCAGCGCTTCGCGGTGGTCGTCGGGGCCCAGAACCGCGATGGTGGAACTGGTCTCGGTCAATCCGTAGGCGTTGACGAACCCGACGTTGGGCAGCAGCTGAAGGGCCTTGCGGACCAGTGGCAGGGCGACCTTGGAGCCGCCGTAGGCGAGGTTGCGCAGGGTGGGCAGTTCCAGCCCGGCGGTTTCGAGGGCCGTGACGATGCGGTCCAGCATGGTCGGCACCACGGTCGCCGACGTGACGCCTTCGGTGCGAACCAGCTCGACCCACTTGTCGGCGTCGAAGTGCCGCAGGTACACCATCTTCCGGCCGGCGTACAGGTTCGACATGGCCGCGCTGACTCCGGCGATGTGATACGGCGGGACGCAGATCAGCGCCGCGTCTTCGTCTGCCGCCGAGGCGAATTCGACGGTTCCGGTGATGTAGCTGGTGAGGTTGTTATGGGTGAGCTCGACGGCCTTGGGCCGCGAGGTGGTGCCCGAGGTGAACAGCACGACCGCGACGGCGTCAGGGTCGGCGAACTCGGCCGCGGCTTCGGCGGAGCGGGCGGCAGCCAGGAACTCCTCGGAAGTGATCACCTGCTTGCCCGCACCGGCGACCACGTCGGCGTACTCGGCATCGGCGACCACCAGCGGTTCGGGCAGGCGCTCGATCAACTCGTGCAGACCGTCGCGGCTCAGACGGTAGTTCAGCGGGGTGAACGGCACCGCGGCGCGGGCCGAGGCGAACAGCAGCAGCGGCAGCAGCGCTCCGCCGGTGCCGACGTAGGCCACGTGTGCGGCTCCGGAGGCCGCGATGACGCCGGCGCCGCCGTCGGCCAGGGTGCTGAGTTCCTCGGTGGTCAGGCGGAGATCGTCGGACACCACTGCGGTCCGGTCGGGCCCACCCGAGACCGCCATCTCCAGCAGTAGCGAGATGCTCATAGGCCCTGTCCCGGTGCGTCGATGAAGATGTCGATGATCGGATTATCCCCGCCGCCGTAGCGGGAGAGGTCGGTGACACCGGAAGCGGTGAGCACCTCCGAGTCGACGAACGTCTGACCGTTCACCTCGGCGGCCGGGCGGGAGAGGATCTCCACGGCCGCATCCGCCATGATCTCGGGGCTGCGGGACTGTGAGGCCATCTTGTCGCCGTCGGCGAGGTTGGTCACCGCGGCGGTGGCGATGTAGGTCTCGGGCCACAGGCAGCTGAAACCGATGCCCGCGTCCGCGTATTCAGCTGCCCAGCCGAGCGACAGCAGCGTCATGCCGTACTTGGACAGGGTGTAGGAGGGGTGTGCGCCCAACCAGTAGGGGTTCATGTTCATCGGCGGGGCCAGGGTCAGCACCTGGCCGTTGGTGGACTTGCGCAGGTGTGGCAGGGCGGCCTTGGTGAGCAGGAAGGTGCCGCGGATGTTGATGTCCATCATCAGGTCGAACTTCTTGGCCGACAGGGACTCGGTGGGGTCGGTGGAAATGGCGCTGGCGTTGTTGATCACGATGTCGACGCCGCCGAAGTGCTCGACCGCGGTCTCGACGGCGCGGGCCACGTCCTCTTCCTTGCGCACATCGCCGACCACGGCCACGCCCTTGCCGCCGGCAGCTTCGACCTCGGCAACCGCGGTGTGCACGGTGCCGGGCAGCTTGGGGTGGGGTTCAGCGGTCTTGGCCAGCAGCACCACGTTGGCCCCACGGCGGGCGGCGCCGAGCGCGATCGCCAGCCCGATACCGCGGCTGCCGCCGGATACGACCAGCGTGCGATCGGTGAATGACTCTTGCTGGCTGGACATGGTCCTCCTCGTCGAGCGCAGCGTCCGCTATGCGCCGTGTGTCAACCGTACCCAAATGGTATTGGCATTCTCATTTTTAGCAAGTGTCGTAATCGTGGGGCGCACCGCCTGCAGAAACGGCATCGACCAGACCTCTTCGCCTGCGCCGTGAGAGGTCCTCCGGGTGCAGGTCCGGGCACTCACGGCCAGTACAAGTGCCACATTTCCACCACGCGGTATTGGCATTCTCATTTTTAGCAAGTACGTTATCCACTGATGAGCGAGCAAGATGTCTCTCCTGTAGAGACCCCATCTGGCATCCCGCTGGCGCCCGTCTACGGACCGGACGACCGCGCGGTCGAACCGCCTGCCCCCGGGACCTACCCCTTCACCCGCGGCAACTTCGCCTCCGGCTACCGCGGGAAGACCTGGACCTTCCGGCAGTACTCGGGCTTCGGTACCGCCGAGGAATCCAACCGGCGGTACCGCTACCTGCTCGATCAGGGCGGGACGGGCCTGTCGGTCGCGTTGGATCTGCCGACCCAGTGCGGCTATGACTCCGATGACGAAGAGTACGGGGAAGAGGTCGGCCGCGTCGGCGTTGCCGTCGACACCCTGGCCGATGCCGAGATCTTGTTCGACGGCATCCCGCTGGACCAGATCAGCACCAGCTTCACCATCAACGGCACGGCGGCCATCCTGCTGGCTTTCTATGTGGCGGCGGCGGAGAAGAAGGGCGTGCCGCGCGAGAAGCTCACCGGCACCATTCAGAACGACATCCTCAAGGAATACGCGTCGCGCGGCACCTGGATCTGGCCGCCCGAGCCCTCGCTGCGGCTGATCGCCGACACCATCGAGTTCTGCGCCGCAGAGGTGCCGCGGTTCAACGCGATCTCGGTGGCAGGTGCACACTTCCGCGACGCCGGGGCCAATGCCGTTCAGGAGATGTCGTTCACCCTGGCTGACGGAGTCACCTATTGCGACACTGTCGTCGAACGCGGCCGAATGACGATCGACAAGTTCGCCCCGCAGATTTCGTTCTTCTTCTACACCCACGGTGACTTCTTCGAGGAGATCGCCAAATACCGTGCGGGCCGGCGGCGTTGGGCCACGATCGTGCGGGAGCGCTACGGCGCGACCACCGACAAGGCCTCGATGTTCCGGTTCGGCTGTGTCGCGGGCGGGGCCTCGCTGTACGCGCCGCAGGCGCAGAACAACCTGGTCCGGGTCGCCTACGAGTCGTTGGCGGCGGTACTGGGCGGCGTGCAGTCGATGTTCACCGCAGCGTGGGACGAACCGTTCGCCCTGCCCAGTGAGGAGTCTGCGACGCTGGCCCTGCGTACCCAGCAGATCCTGGCGTACGAAACCGGTGTCACCAAAGTCGCCGACCCGCTGGGCGGTTCGTATTTCGTCGAGGCGCTGACCGATGCCACCGAGGCCAAGATCATCGAGATCATGGACGACCTGGAGAAGCACGGCGGCATGGTGCGGTGCATCGAGGACGGCTACCTGCAGGGGCTGATCGCAGACGAGGCGTTCAAGATTCACAACGAGATCGAGTCGGGCGAGCGGCCGGTGGTCGGGGTCAATAGGTTTGTCACCGACGAGCCGGCGCCCGACATCGATACCTACGAGCTCGATGCCGAGGGGCGCGATCTGCAGCTCAAGCGGCTGGCGAAGGTCAAGGCCGAGCGCGACGACGTTGCGGTCAAAGAGACTCTGGCCGCGTTGGCCAGGGGTGCTGAAGGCAGTGGACCGGGGGCAGACAACTTGATGCACAGGTTGATCGACTGCGCCAATGCGTATTGCACAGTGGGAGAGATGGTGTCGACCTTGAAGTCCGTGTGGGGCGAGTTTCAGCAGCCGGTGGTGTTCTGATGGACAGGTTGCGCCGCGATGAGCGCCTGCGCGAAGAGCCCACGACGAAGAAGCGAGGGCTTTGAGATGGCAACCCGAGTACTCGTCGCAAAACCCGGGCTCGACGGTCACGACCGCGGGGCCAAGATCGTCGCGCGTACATTGCGTGACGCGGGATACGAGGTCATCTACACCGGCATCCGTCAGCGCATCGAGGACATCGTCTCCATCGCGCTGCAGGAAGATGTTGCGCTGGTCGGTCTTTCGATCCTGTCCGGTGCGCACGTCGCGCTGACCACGCGCACGGTCGAGGCACTGCGAGCCGCCGATGCCGGCGACATCGCCGTCGTCGTCGGCGGCACCATCCCGCAGTCCGACGTCCAGAAACTCCTCGACGCCGGTGCGGCTGCGGTGTTCCCGACCGGAACGTCGCTCGAGACACTGGTGACCGATGTCCGTGCCCTGACAGAAAAGGTTTCGAAGTCATGAGACTGGGCGTGATGATCGGGGCCGAGCGCGGCGATATGGCCCGTAAGGTCGCCAAGCTGGTCTCCGATATCCAGTGGGCAGAATCCGCCGGCCTCGACAGTGCGTGGATGCCGCAGGTACCCAACGACTTCGACTGCTTGACCATGGTGGCGCTGATGGCGGCCAACACGTCGCGCATCGAACTCGGCACCGCGGTGGTGCCGCTGCAGGCGCAGCACCCGATCGCGCTGGCTCGTCAGGCACTGTCGGTGCATGCCATGTCGGGTGGCCGGCTGGCTCTCGGCGTCGGGCCGTCGCACCACTGGATCGTGCGCGACATGCTTGGCCTGCCGTATGAAAAGCCCGCCGCCTACACCCGGGATTACCTTCAGGTACTGAACACCGCGATTGCCGGGCCCGGACCCGTTGATGTGGAGAACGATTCGTTCACCGTGCACAACCCGACTGTGCTGGCCGCCGATACGCCGATGCCGGTGCTGGTGTCCGCACTCGGTCCGGTGATGCTGCAACTTGCCGGTGAGCACGCCGACGGCACGTCCTTGTGGATGGCCGACGAGAAGGCGATCGGCGAGCACATCGCTCCCAAGATCAACAAGGCTGCCGCCGAAGCGGGCAAACCCGCACCACGGATCGTCGCGGGCATCCCGGTCACGCTGTGCGCCAACTCCGAGATCGAGGCCGCCAAGGAACGGGCCAACCGGATCCTGGCCGAGGCCGAGACGTCCCCGAACTACCAGCGTCTGTTGGACCGGGGCGAGGCGCGCAACGTCGGGGATCTGTGTGCGGCGGGCGATGAGGAGTCGATTCTCAAGCGGTTCAAGCAGTTCGCCGACGCGGGTGTCACGGACCTGTCGGTGCGGTTGCTGCCGATCGGGGAGACCCGCGACGAGCTGATCGCGTCGAAGTACCGGACGCGTGAGGTGATCGCCGAGCTGGCGAAGGCGGTCCGGTGACAAGCCCTCGCCGAAACAACGCTTTGTGGCGACTTCTGGGCCCGATCACGTCAAAACCCGTAGTCTCGGCGAAATGACGGGGCCTCTCGCGGGTATCCGCATCATCGAGGTCGGCGTCATGTTGGCCGGACCGTACGCCACCATGATGCTGGCCGATCTGGGCGCCGAGGTGATCAAGGTCGAACCACCCGGCGGGGAGATCTCCCGTCAGGTCAGCGACAGCTACTTCGCCAGCCTCAACCGGGGTAAGCGCAGCATCTGCCTCGACCTCGCCTCCGAGGCCGGTCAAGCGAAATTGGCTGAACTGGTGGCTGATTCGCATGCGTTGCTGGTGAACATGAAGCCGTCGGTGATCCGCAGGCTGGGGCTCACCTACGAGAATCTGCGGAACGTCAACCCCAAGATCGTGTGCGTCGCGATGACGGGATTCGGGCTGGACGGGGGAGACGACCCGGCATTCGACTACGTCATCCAGGCCGCCACCGGCGTAGCCGCGATGACCGGCGATCCCGACGGCCCACCCACGCTGCCGGGCTACTCGTCGGCGGACAACTCGACCGGGTTGACCGCTGCGCTGGGCTTACTGGCGATGATCGTGTCGGGCAACGGCGGCCAGGTGGATGTCTCGCTGCGGGACGTCATGCTCTCGCAGCTGAACTACCGTGCCTCGGCATATCTGAACGACGGAGCCGAACCACGCCGCCACCCGTTCGGCGCCCATTCCTACTACGTACCCGCACAGCTGTTCCCAACCGCCGACGGCTATCTGGCGTTGTTCATCACCCACGACGGGTTCTGGAAGTCGTTCGCCGGTGAGGCCGGGATCGAAGGTTTCGAGACGATGGCCGAGCGGGCCGGCAGGCGCGATGAGGTGCTCGGCGTAGTAGCCGCCGCACTGGCGACCGATACGGCTGTGGGGTGGGAGTCACGGCTGAAGCCGCTGGGGATCCCGGCGGCCGCGGTGCGAACGTTGCCGCAGGCATTGGATGCGACGCCCGAAATGCTGGTCACCGCTGGGGATTTCCGGTTGGTGGGTAGCCCGGTGCATGTCGCCGGGTATTCACCGGACTATCGGCCTGCGCCCGCGTTCGACGAATACGGACAGTGCTCGCCGGTTTCTGCACCTGGGTCGTGACTGCTTGCTCGCAGCAGCCCAACGGTGGAATCCGGCGGCACCTCGCGCCCGAGCTCAGTCCTCGTCGTAGGAGACGGTCACCGCGTCGCAATCCGGCACGGCCTGGCAGGTCAACACGTAGCCATCGGCCACCTCGTCGTCGTCCAGTGCGTCGTTGACGCGCATGGTCGCGGTCCCCTCGAGCAGCTTGGCCATACAGGTGCCGCAGTTACCGGCTTCGCACGAGAACGGCGGCGTCATACCGGCTCGGCGCGCGCTCTCGAGCAGGGTCTCGCCCTCCCTGCGCGGCACGGACAACTGCTCGCGGTCGAAGACGATCGTGACCTTGCCGTCCGCTCCGCTGCCTGCCATCGCTCCTGCGGTCATGTAGCTCCCCTGTGCACGTACGTTCTGATATGAAGAGAATACCATTCTCGTTAACTGATAGTATCTTCTCGGCATGGTCGGTGCCTACTCAGAGGCTTCGGGAGAGGGGTTGTGAATCTTGACTGAGGTCACAACTGCTCCTCGCGTGCGCACCCCCGCCGTTCTGGCATTCGACGACCGTGAGTACACCCTCGCTGAACTCGATGCATTGACCAGCGGCATGGCCACCGCCCTGGAGCACCGTGGCGTGCGCCCGGGTGACCGGGTGGCGATCATGTCGTCCAACCGCCCCGAGTTCGTGGTGGCGCTACGGGCGATCTGGGGGCTCGGTGCGGTGGCAGTGCTGATCAGTCCGGCCTGGAAAGCCACCGAGGTGGCGCATGTTCTGGCCCTGACCGCCCCGAGTCATGCGGTGGGTGATCACGAGGCGCTGGCCGCGCAGATGCCGATGTTGCATCTGGATGAGCCGATCACCCCGGGGCGAAGGCAGTTCGACCTGCCCGACCCGGACGGCGATGCGCTGTTCGTCTTCAGTTCGGGAACCACCGGTCTGCCCAAGGCGGTCCGGCACACCCACCGCGGGTTCGCCGCAGCCATCGAGCATTGGCGCGACGCGCTGGGGTTCACCGACGCCGACCGCATGCAGATCATGACGCCGCCGTCGCACATCCTCGGTCTGCTCAACATCGCCATGGTGCTCGACACCGGCGCCTGGATGCGTCTGCACCGCCGCTTCGACATCGACACCATGCTGCGTCACATCGAGTCGGACCGGATCACGATCGAGATGGCCGTGGCGCCAATCGCTTTGGCGCTGGCCGCACATCCGGATCTGGGCCGCTACGACCTGTCCTCGCTGCGCTACGTGATGTGGTGTGCCACCCCGGTCACCCGCAGCGTCGCCGACACCGTCACCGAGCGTGCCGGCATTCAGTGGCTGACCGCCTACGGCACCACCGAACTCCCCGTGATCGCCTGCAACCCACTCGATGCCACCCGCATCGACACCGTGGGCCGGCCGGTGCGCGGGGTAGATGTGCGTATCAGCGAGGACGGCGAGATCCAGGTCCGGTCGGATTCGGTGATGGCCGGCTACCTGCCGAAGGACGCCTCGGCGGGCGCATTCAGCGACGGCTGGTACCGCACCGGTGACATCGGCTACCTCGATGACGACGGCTATCTGCGCATCACCGACCGCTCCAAGGAGATGGTCAAGGTCCGCGGCTTCCAGGTGGCGCCGGCCGAGGTCGAGGCGGTGCTGCACGGCCACCCTGCGGTGACCGACTGTGCGGTGTTCGGTGTCACCGACGCGGCCGACGGCGAGGCCGTCGTGGCCGCCGTGACGACACATTCTGCGGTGTCAGCAGAGGAGCTCATCGACCTCGTCGGTGAGCGGCTGGCCTCGTACAAGCGGCCCAGCCGCGTGGAGTTCGTAACCGACATACCGCGGTTACCTTCCGGAAAGGTATTGCGACGAGTGTTGAAGGAGCGGCATGGACGTTCGTCTGACGTCTGAACAGCAGCAGCTGCGAGAGGCCGCAGCGAAACTGGCCGACGACCTCGGACCTGATGCGGTCGGGGAATTGTCGGATGAGGGCCGGATTGCCCGGTTGGAAAGTACGGTCGCTGCCACCGAGTGGCGCACCCTGCGGTCCGACGGCGCCTCCGGTGTGGAAGTGGCGATCGTCGCCGAAGAGTTCGGTCGCGGTCTTGTCGACGTGCCGTTCCTGGGCCCGGTGCTCGCCGACGATCTGGCCCGTCGGCTCGATCGTGAGGTGACGGGCGGCTCGGGAGAGCCCGGCGGGGACGAAGCTGCCACCGCCGGTGTGGATCTGACTCGCAGCACCGCTGGTGTGGTCGAGTCGCCTGCCGAGCTCGGTGAGCTGTCGAGCGAGGACGCCCTGCGCTGGCAGGCGCTGGCGCTCGCTGCCACGAGCGCAGACCTGGTCGGTGCTGCGCGCGGCGCGCATGCACTGGCCGTCGATTACGCGAAAGTCCGTGAGCAGTACGGCTCGACGATCGGCTCGTACCAGGCCGTCGCGCACCTGCTGGCCGAGGGGCTGGCGCTGATCGAGGGTTCGATCAGCGTCCTGCGCCACGCAGCATGGGCCGTCGACGAGTTGCCGGGGGAGGAAGCCGTCCGGGCCGGGAAGATCGCCAAGATCTACTGCGCTCGTGCCGCGCGGACCGTGTGTGAGACCGCGATTCAGGTGCACGGCGGTATCGGAAACACCTGGGAATGCTTGGCGCACGTATACCTGCGCCGCGTTCTGGTGGCCACCGAGTTGTGGCCCGTCAAGCTAGAGGACCTGGAGGTAACTGATCTTGGACTTTCGTGATTCAACTGAGGAAGCTGCCTTCCGGGACCGGCTGCGGACCTGGCTGGCGGACAACGCCGCGTCCTTCAAGGCGTCCGGCGACGATTACTGGGCCAGGATGGGTGAGTGGCATCAAGCCCTCTATGCCGCAGGGTTTTTCGGCACGTCGTGGCCCAAGGAGTTCGGTGGCCAGGACCTGCCGCCGGTGTACGACGTCATCGTCGACGAGGAGCTGGCCCGGGCCGGCGCCCCGCCGCGCCCCAGCCTCGGCTACCTGGTGGTCGGGTTGGGCCACCACGGCAGCAAGGAACTGCAGCAGCGGTTCCTGCCGGGCATGATCAACGGCACCGAGCGTTGGTGCCAGGGCTTTTCGGAGCCGGGCGCCGGTTCGGATCTCGCCTCGTTGACCACCACGGCGACGCGCGACGGCGACAACTACGTCATCAACGGACACAAGATCTGGACCAGCTATTCCGATGTGGCGGACTGGTGCCTGGTGTTGGCTCGTACCGACAAGGATGTGGCCAAGCACAAAGGCATCTCGGCCTTCATCGTGTCGATGCACCAGGACAGCATCGAGCAGCGGCCGCTGCAGATGATCAACGGTGTCACGACCGAGTTCGGCCAGGTGGCGTTCGACGGTGCGGTGGTGCCGGCCTCGAATATGGTCGGTGAGCCGGGCGACGGTTGGCGCCTTGCCATGACGGTGGTCAGCCACGAGCGGGAACCGTCTACTCTCGGCTACTCCGCTCGCTACGGGAAACTGGTGCGGGAGATGGCTTCTCGGGTGTCGGGTAAGACGCCAGAAGATCTCGCGTGGGCCGGGGTGCAGGCCGAGATGCTCCGTCTGCACGTGCGCCGGCGGCTGTCCGAACAGCTCGACGGGCTCAAGCACGGCCCCGACGGCTCGCTGGACAAGCTGCTGATGACCTGGGTTGAGCAGTCCGTCGGGCACGCCGCGCTCGCGGTGGCCGGCACGTCTGACCCCGAGTTGCTCAGCGCCTATCTGTACAGCCGGGCTCAGAGCGTCATGGGTGGCACGTCGCAGATCCAGAAGAACATCATCGCCTCACGAATCCTCGGGCTGGGAGTCTAGATACATGTACGGAATGCCAGACGAAATCGATGTGCAGGCCGACGGTGCCCTGCGCATCATCACGCTGAACCGCCCCGACGCGCTCAACGCCGTCAACGACAACTTGCACGTCGGGCTCGCGAAGATCTGGGAAGAGCTGAACGAGGACGCCGACGCGCGGGCGGCGGTGATCACCGGTGCGGGACGCGCGTTTTCGGCCGGGGGTGACTTCAACTATCTCGACGAGCTGCGCCGCGACGAGGCGTTGCGTCAGAAGACGATCAAGCACGGACGTGATCTCGTCATCGGGATGGTGCGGTGCCGCATCCCGGTGGTGGCCGCGGTCAACGGGCCGGCGGTCGGGTTGGGCTGCAGCCTGGCCGCGCTGTCCGATGTGGTGTACATGGCCGAGAACGCGCACTTCGCCGATCCCCATGTGCAGATCGGGCTGGTGGCTGCCGACGGTGGCCCGCTGGTGTGGGGCTCACAGATCAGTCTGTTGCAGGCCAAGGAGTTTGCGCTGACCGGTGTGCGGATCAAGGCTCAGCGGGCAGTCGAACTCGGCCTGGCCAATCATGTGGTCGAGGACCCGCTGGCCGAGGCGATCGCCTGCGCGAAGAAGCTCATCGATCTGCCCAAGCAGGCGGTCGAGGCGACCAAGCGGTTGATGAACATCCAATTGGAGCAGCAGGTGATGGCGTCGCTGGATTACGCCAACCTCGCCGAGTATGTGTCGTTCGGCACTGCGGATTTCAACCGGATCGTGGACGGTCTGATCGCGAAGAACTGACTCGCTGGCACCGCGAGCGTGCGTGTCTGCTGCCCGACACTCAGTGCCGAGGCAGCATTCCACGCACCCTCGCGGTGCACGGGTGACCCGTGATCGGCTAGAAGGTCAGAGCTTCGGAGCGTTGGACCGTGCCGGTGACACCACCGGCATCTTGTCCGGCCAACCGGACGGCTGCGAGTCCCATCGCCTCGGGCGGCTCGACCATCTCCGGTGGGATCTGCAGCCCGCTGCCGCCGGCCTGCCAACCTTCGGTCAGCACCACGCGTGACGGGCTCAGACAGTTGACCGCGATGTTGTCGCCGCGCAGATCCGCGGCCAGGCCGAGGTAGAGCCGTTCAGCCGCAGCCTTGGATACCCAATAGGCATTGGAGCCGTGTTCGACCATGTCGACCCCGGTGGTGGTGACCGCGATGAGCGACCCGCCGCCGCGTTCGCGAACGTGCGGGATGACAGCCTTGGTCACCAGGAACACCCCGGTGAGGTTGACGTCCAGGCACAGCTGCCAGCGTTTGAGCGGTGTGGTCTCGACCGGGCCGAGCCACAGCACACCGGCGTTGGCGACCAGGATGTCGATGCCACCGAGTTCTGAAACCGTCTTGACGACAGCCTTGTTCACGGATTCTTCATCGGTGACATCGCAGGCGACCGGGAGGGCACGGCCCCCGGACTCGTTGATGGCCGCGGCCACCGACCCGATGGTGCCCGGCAGCTTGCCCTGCTCCTCAGAGCGGGCCGCGACCGCCACCGCAGCGCCTTCGGCGGCCATGGCGGCAGCGATCGTCGCGCCGATGCCGCGGCTGGCGCCGGCGACGAAGGCGACCTTGCCGTTGAGCCCGCCGGCCGTCCCGTCACTGTGGACCGACGCTTCGTGCACATTCGTCATGGGCTGAGTGTGCACGAAATGCTGCGTAGCACCGGCGTTTCCAGCAACAGACACGCACGCTCGCGGTGCAAGGGGGAGGCCATTAGCCATTACTTCGGCGGGAAGCGCAATGCCCCGTCGAGGCGGATGATTTCGCCGTTGAGATAGTCGTTTTCGACGATGCTCTGGGCGAGTTGGGCGTACTCGGTCGAGCGGCCCATGCGCTTGGGGAAGGGCACCTGCGGGCCCCAGTACTGCTCGAGCTGATCGGCGGCCTTGCCGTAGGCGGGGGTGTTGATCGTGCCGGGGGCGATGGTGCAGACCCGGATGCCCAACGGCGACAGGTCGCGCGCGGCGACCAGCGTCATGCCGAGTACACCGCCCTTGGCGGCCGAGTAGGGCAGCTGGCCGATCTGGCCCTCGTAACCGGCGATCGAGGCGGTGTTGACGATGACGCCGCGGCCGCCTTCCTCCAACGGTTCGGTCTTGGCGATCGCCGCAGCGGACAGTCGCATCACGTTGAACACCGCGGTCAGGTAGAACTCGATGGTCTTCTTGAATCCGTCGAGATCGAGGGGAGACCCGTCCTTGCCGACCAAGCGGCCGCCGGCGGCAGGCCCGCCGTGGGTGTCGACCGAGATGCGGAGCGGGGCAAGGGCTTCGGCCTCGGCGATGGCAGCGAGCACCGACTCCTCGGAGGTGGCGTCGGTGGGCACGTAGCGCACACCCAACTCTTTCTCCAGGGCCGCGCCCTTCTCGTCGGCCAGGTCCGCGACGACCACCTTGGCTCCTGCGGCCTGCAGACGGCGGACGGTCGCTTCACCCAGGCCACCCGCACCGCCGACGACGATCGCGGAACTACCGGCGATTTGCATAGGGTTCCCCTTCTTGCAACTGTGACTCTCTGGCTGCGAGAATAACATTCTCTTACCGGGTGAACCAGGGAGCAGAATCAATGCCTGAAGCCGTCATCGTGTCCGCGCTGCGGACTCCCATCGGCACGGCCAAGAAGGGCACGTTGCGTGATACCGATGCCTACGCGCTGGCCGACCACGTAGTACGGGCAGCCGCCGAGGACCTTGCCGGCTACGGCACCATTCCGGTCGACGACGTGATCCTCGGCGAGGGCCTCTACGGCGGCGGCGTCGTGGCCCGCCATGCGGCCATCACCGCCGGCCTGACCACGGTTCCCGGTGCGTCCGTCAATCGGCACTGCGCCGCCGGTCAGGCCGCGGTGCAGAACGCGGCTGCGAGTATTCGCGCCGGCATGGACCGGTTGGTTCTGGCCGGTGGCGTCAACTCGGCCTCCACCTCGCCCCGGTTCGTCCGCGCGGCCAGCAGTGCCAAGGACGCCGAATGGGTGAACTGGTTCCCGCCCACCCACCCGGACCGCCCGGACGCACCGAACATGGACATGTCGATCACGGTGGGCTGGAACGCCGCGGTCAAGGCCGGGGTGAGCCGCGAGGAGATGGACCAGTGGGCATTGGGTTCACACCTCAAGGCCATCGCGGCGATCGACGAGGGGCGGTTCAAGGAGGAGATCGTCCCGATCCAGACTCCGCACGGGCTGTTCGACACCGATGAGCATCCACGCCGTGACACCACCCTGGAGAAGCTGGCCGCACTCAAACCACTGCATCCAGAGATCGACGGCTTCTCCATCACCGCAGGCAATGCGTGCGGAGCCAACGACGCTGCCGCACTGCTGACGATCGCCAGCGACAAACTCGGACTACCCGCCCTGGCGACCATCAAGTCCTGGGCATCGGTGGGCGTCGACCCGGCATCCACCGGGCTGGCCCCCGTCGAGGCCATCACCAAGGCCCTTGGCCGGGCCGGTCTTTCGCTGTCGGATGTGGACCTGTTCGAGATCAACGAAGCCTTCGCGTCGATGTGCGTGGCCACCATCAAGCTGCTCGACATCGACCCGGAAATCGTCAACGTCAGCGGCAGCGGGTGCTCACTCGGACACCCGGTGGCCGCCACTGGCGCGCGCATGCTGGCCACCATGGTCCACGAACTGCGCCGCCGCGGCGGCGGTATCGGTGTCGCCGCGATGTGCGCCGGCGGTGGGATGGGTTCGGCGACGGTCATCGAGGTGCATTCGTCGTAGTGTCGACCGTGATGACGAAGCACAACATCGAAGAGCTCATCGCCGCAGCGCGCGGCGGGTCCCAGCGCGCTGTCGGGCGTCTGCTGAGCCTGGTCGAAAGCGACCGTCGCGGTGAGGTTCTCGCGGTGCTCGGTCCCGCGTCGCCGCGCGTCATCGGAATCACCGGACCGCCCGGCGCGGGGAAGTCGACAACGGTCGGCGCCCTGGTCGGCGCGTACCGGGAGCGTGGCCTGCGGGTCGCGGTGCTCGCCGTCGATCCGTCATCGCCGTACAGCGGCGGCGCGCTGCTCGGGGATCGGATCCGGATGGCCGCCCACATCAACGATCCCGACGTGCTGATCCGCTCGGTGGCCACCCGTGGGCATCTGGGCGGGCTGGCTGCGGCGGTACCCGCGGCGATCCGGCTGCTGGCCGCTCTGGCCTACGACCTGATCGTGTTGGAGACCGTGGGTGTCGGCCAGTCCGAGATCGAGATCGCCGCGATCGCCGACCCGACCGTGGTGATCCTCAATCCCGGTGCGGGCGACGCCGTCCAGGCCGCAAAGGCCGGCCTGTTGGAGGTCGCCGATCTGGTGGTGGTGAACAAGGCCGATCGCGAGGGCGCCGATCAGACCGCCCGCGATCTGCGGGCCGAAGCCACCGTGCCGGTGCTCAAACTGGTTGCGGCACAGGGGGAGGGCCTGGCCGAGCTGGTCGAGGCCATCGATGCCCATCACCGCGCCGACACCGCTGAGCGGCGCACCGCCCGGGCCCGCACCCAGATCCTGTCACTGGCCCAGACGCTACTGCGTAACCATGACGAGTTGGACGGGCTGGCGGCGGCGGTGGCCGACGGCACCACCGATCCCTATACGGCGGCAGCACAACTGATCGCCGACTCAGCCCGCTGAGTCGGGGAGCCCGATCACCCGTCGCATGGTGGACAGCAGTTCGGTCTGCAGGGCGTCGTCGTCGAGATCGGCTACCAGCGGATGCATCACCGCGGCACTGATCACCCCGGACAACACCGCAGCATGGACCCGTGCACCGTCGCCGGACTGGTCACCGAGCATCGCCGCGTAGAGCCGGTCGATGAACTGCTGGAACGGTTCGTGTTCGGCCAGCAGTCGCACCACGACCGGGTCGAATTGCAATGTGCTGGCAGCACGCCGACGCGAGACCGCCATCGTGATCACGCGGGTGAGAAGGATTTCGCGGGCCCGGGTTGGTGAACCTTCGGACTCGGCCGCCTCCAGCGATTCTTCCAGCTGGCCGAGTTCGCGTTCGGTCAGCGCGATGACGATGGCTTCCTTGGTCTTGAACTGGTGGTAGACGGCGGCTTTCGTGACACCGATGGCGTCGGCGATCATCTGCAGGGAGGTACCGCCGACGCCGTGGTCGGCGATCAGCTCGAGAGCCGCATCGAGGATGCGGGTCTGCGCCGCACTGCGCGGGGTCCCGAGCACGATTCGACCGTAGCCGATCAGCTCACCGACTTGCCTGTCGCTGCGGCGTAGCCGCTGCGATAACCGAACACCATGGCGGGGCCGAGGGTACCGCCGGCTCCACCATAGGCCTTGCCGGTCACCCCGCCCATCGCGTTGCCGGCCGCGAACAGGCCGGGGATGGGCGCGCCGTTGACGTGCAAGACGCGACCGTCGCGGTCGGTGCGAGGTCCACCCTTGGTGCCCATAGCACCGATCTTGACCGGCACCGCGTAGAACGGCGCGGTGTCGAGTGGCCCCAATGTCGCGCCGGCCGGCGTGGCGGCCGAATTGTCGCCCCAGTACCCGTCATACGCGCTGGACCCACGGCCGAAGTCAGGGTCGACCTCGTCGGCGACGTTGTCATTCCAGCGACTCAGGGTCGCGGCCAGGCCCTCGGCGTCGATGCCGGTCTTGGCGCCGAGTTCGGCGAGCGAGGCCGACTCGCAGAACCACTCCGGCACCGGGGCACCGGGTTCGACGCCGAGGAAGCCGTAGCGCTGCAGGTGCACGGAGTCGAACACGATCCACGCCGGATCATTGGCGTAGCCGAGCTTGGGGTCGAGGTACTGGAATGCCCCGGCCATCGAGTTGTATTCGCCCGCCTCGTTGAGAAAGCGCTTGCCGGCCCGGTTCACGATGACGCTGCGCGGCCGGGTCCGTTCCAGCCGCACGCTACGGCTACGGGGGTGCCCGTCGATGGTGTCCCCGGGGAGCTGCACGATCGGAACCCACCACGCCTCACCCATGTTGGCCAGGTCGGCACCGTGTGCCATGGCCATCCGCAGCCCGTCGCCGGTGTTGTTCGGTGGTGACACCGCGCCGCGCATGGGCCCGCGCAGATAGGCCTCGACCAGCTTGGTGTCCCATTCGAATCCGCCGGTGGCCAGCACGACGCCGCTGCGGGCCCGCACCGTGATATCTGCCCCGTCGACGCTGATGCGCACGCCCTCGATCCCGGTGTGGTCACCGATCAGTTCGACGGCGCGGGCCTCGGTGACCGGTTGGATGCCCTGGTCGAGCAGCCCCCGCAGCAGGCCCGCGATCAGTGCGGTGCCGGCCACACACAGGTCGGCGTCCGGGTCGTCGTGGACGGCGTGAATCCGGGCGCGAGTTTCGGCGTCGATCCCGACATTGCTGAAATCGGCGGGGAAGGACGTGATCCGGTCTCGCCAGGCGCCGAGCTTGCCCTGATCTACCGGGCCTGCGCTCAGTGACCGGCCACCCCCGGGCCGGCCGCCCGGTAGTTCGGGCTTGTAGTCGGGAAAGCCCTCGGCGACGGCGAAGCGCAGCTCGCTGTGTTGCTCGACGAAGTCGAGCATCGCCGGACCGGTCCGGACGAAGGTGTCCACAAGGTCGCCATCCAGGTAGCCCAGTGACTGGGCCTGCAGGTAGTCCACTGCGTCTGAGACGGGAAGCGGTCCGTCTGTGCTGCGGTCATGGGCGGGGATCCACACGATGCCGCCGGATACCGCGGTCGTGCCGCCGACGGTCGGGGCCTTCTCGTAGATCGCGACCGACGCGCCGTTGGCCGATGCCGTCAGCGCCGCGGTGAGCCCGGCGCCGCCGCTGCCCAGCACGACGACGTCGACTTCGTCGTCCCAGTCAATTTCGGTACGGGTCAATGTCTTTCCCTTTCAGTACAGGATGGTCGAGAGTTCGTTCGCGGCCCGGACCACCGCGTCCTTGCCGCCCATCACGACGTCTTCGCGGTGCGAGATGAGGTTGATGCAGGTGGGCGGTGACGGTAGGCGCCGGCGCACGGGAACGGCCAGGCCGTACGTGTTCGGTTCGATCTCGCCGTGGGTGATCACCCAGCCTCGTTCGCGGGTCTGCCGCACCAGTTCACGTTCACCGGGGCGCGGCGGCATGCTCGCCAGCAACGCCACCCCGGCCGCGCCCAGTTCCAGCGGGTGACGGCTGCCTTCGTGGAAGGACAGTTGGTAGAACACCTGCGTCGGGACGATCACCGCAACGGCCACCTGTTGATCGCCCTCGGCCACCAGCAGTGACACCGTGCTGCCGAGCTCGTCGGCGAGTGCGCGCAGGGTCGGGACACTGAGCTGACGCATGTTGTTGTCGAACGAAGAACCGAGTGCTGCCAGCCCGGCGCCCGGCCGGTAGCGACCGTCTTCCCCCTTTGCCACATAGCGGAATTGGCTCAGGGTGGCCAGTAGCCGGTAGGCGATCGTGCGATGAGCTCCGACATGGTCGGCGACCTGTTGCACGGTGAGCCCGGTCGGGGCTGCGGCGATGGCTGCGAGCGCGCTCAGTCCGCGCGCCAACGTCTGTGAACCGGGCACCCCGGTGGGGGAGCCGTCGGTCTTCGATTGTGCCTGCGACGGGGTTGCCTTGGCCGGCATCGCGCCCCTCCTTGACAGATAGAACCGCGAGAGTGATGCTCTGATAATAATGCACGCTGATGTGCGCTATATGAGCAAAGTGCTTACAAATTTGGAGAATAGCATTCTCATTACCTCCGGAGAGGGGAACATGACAAGCACAGCCGCCGGGCCGGCATCCGGTTCCGTTTCGGCCACCGAACACGAGAGCGTCTGGGCTGATCTCCAAGGCGTCGCGTTCTCGCAGGGCTACCTCGATGTGGGCGGAATCCGTACCCGCTACCTGCACGCCGGTGACCCGAAACTGCCCGTGCTCGTGCTGCTGCACGGGTCGGGCGGACATGCCGAGGCGTATGTGCGCAATCTGGAATCCCACGCGGAGCACTTCTCGACGTGGTCGATCGACATGCTCGGGCACGGCTACACCGACAAGCCGGGGCACCCGCTCGAGGTGTCCCACTATGTCGATCACCTCATCGGTTTCCTCGACACCATCGGTGCGCAGCGCGCCCACATCTCGGGTGAGTCGCTTGGCGGTTGGGTGGCCGCCCGCGCCGCCGCGGATCATCCGGACCGGGTCGACCGTCTGGTACTCAACACGGCCGGTGGCTCGCAGGCTGACCCCGAGGTGATGAAGCGGATCATCACGCTGTCGATGGCGGCCGCGGAGAACCCGACCTGGGAGACGGTGCAGGCCCGGATCAAGTGGCTGATGGCCGACAAGACAAAGGATTACGACGACATCGTGGCGAGTCGTCAGGCGGTCTACCGCCAACCCGGTTTCGTCGCCGCGATGAGCGACATCATGGCTCTGCAGGATCCCGAGATCCGGGCGCGGAACCTGCTGGGGGAGAAGGAATACGGATCGATCACAGCCCCCACCCTGGTGTTGTGGACGAGTGATGACCCGACCGCCGATGTCAGCGAGGGCCGCCGGATCGCGTCGATGATCCCCGGTGCGCGGTTCGAGGTGATGCCGGACTGCGGGCACTGGCCGCAGTACGAGGACCCCGAGACGTTCAACCGGCTACACCTGGACTTTCTGCTGGGGTCCGAACGTGGCTGACGAGGTCGACGTCCTCATCGTCGGCGCTGGGCCGGTAGGTCTGACCCTGGCGAATATCCTTGGCATCCAGGGTGTCCGGACCCTCGTGGTGGAGGAGCGCGACACTCTCATCGACTACCCCCGCGGGGTCGGACTCGACGACGAGTCGCTGCGTACGTTCCAGTCCATCGGGCTGGTCGAGGCGGTCCTCCCGCACACCGTGCCCAATCAGATCCTGCGGTTCTACGACGGCAACCGCAGGCTGCTGGCCGAAATGGCGCCTCCGGACGCCCGATTCGGCTGGCCCAAGCGCAACGGCTTCGTCCAACCACTGGTCGACGCACAGCTGCTGATCGGGCTGGACCGGTTCGACCATGTGCAGGTGGCCTGGGGTCGCCGGATGGAATCCGCGGTGGAGACGGCTGACGGGGTGACCGTCGAGTTCGGCCCGGACGTGCCCGCCGTGCAGGCGCGCTACGTGGTCGGGTGCGACGGCGGACGCAGCGCCACCCGCGGCATGATGGGGGTGTCGTTCGACGGCACCACCTCAGCGACCCGCTGGGTGGTGGTCGATCTGGAAAATGATCCGCTGGGGCACCCGAACAGCGAGGTCGGTGCCGATCCGGACCGACCGTACGCCTCGATCTCGATCGCCCACGGTATTCGCCGGTTCGAGTTCATGATCCACGCCGACGAAACTGACGAGCAGGCTGAGGATCCCGAGTTCGTGGCGCGGCTGTTGGCACCGTTCGTCCCGCATCCGGACAAGGTCGACGTGATCCGTCGTCGCGTCTACACCCACCACTCCCGGATAGCGGGGAACTTCCGCAAGGGCCGGTTCATGCTGGCCGGCGACGCCGCGCACCTGATGCCGGTGTGGCAGGGTCAGGGGTACAACAGCGGCATCCGGGACGCCGCCAACCTGGGTTGGAAGCTGGCCGCGGTGGTCAACGGCCAGGCCGACGACGTACTGCTGGACAGCTACGACAGCGAGCGCCGCAAGCACGCCCGGGCCATGATCGACCTGTCCACCCTGGTGGGCCGGGTCATCTCGCCCACCAATCGCAAGGTTGCGATGGTGCGGGACAAGCTGATTCGCGGGGCATCGGTGGTTCCGGCGCTCAAGCGCTATGTGCTGGAGATGCGGTTCAAACCGATGCCGCGCTACGACCAGGGGGCGGTCTACCACCCGAAGCCGCCGACGGCGGACTCGCCGACCGGCACGTTGTTCATCCAGCCCCGGGTCGACACCCGCGAGCAGGCAGGTGTGCTGCTCGACGACGTGATCGGGCTGAACTTCGCGGTGCTGTGCTGGAACAACAATCCGCGCGCATTGCTCGGCGAGCAGGCCTATGCGCGCTGGAAAGCCCTTGGCGCGAAGTTCATCGCGGCCCGCCCGCAGACGCAGTTGTTCTGGAGCGGGCACGATGCGGACGCCGACGACGGCTCCGTTGTGATCGTGGGGGACCGCACGGGTGCGCTCAAATCCTGGTTCGACGTCCACGCTGAATCGGTGCTGGTGCTGCGCCCGGACCGGTGCATCGCCGGCGCCGATATCGCCCAGCGCGCCCCGGAACTGAGCGACGCAGTGTTCGACGTACTGCATGTGCGGGAAGGAGGAGTGAACGATGCCGGTAGCCCTGTGCTGTATGTCCCACAGCCCACTGCTGAATCTTCCGGGTCCATCGGCTGATCTCCTCGAGGAGATCGGAACAGCGGTCGGGAGTGCTCGCGCGTTTGTTGCCGACTACGACCCCGAGCTGGTGGTCACGTTCTCGCCCGACCACTACAACGGGTTCTTCTACCGGTTGATGCCCCCGTTCTGTATCGGCACCGCCGCCTCCGGAGTCGGGGATTACGGGACGCATGAGGGTGCGCTCGACGTCGCCGGCGATATCGCCCAGCAGTGCGCAGAGGCGGTGTGGGAGTCCGGGGTCGACATTGCGATATCGACCAGCATGGACGTCGATCACGGCACCGTGCAGCCGCTGCAGGAACTGTTCGGTGAAGCGACCGCGCGTCCCATCGTGCCCATCTTCATCAATTCCGTGGCCACGCCGCTCGGCCCGCTGTCGCGGTCGCGCGCCCTCGGCACGGCCGTCGGCGCCTACCTGGCCACCCTCGACAAGCGGGTGCTGGTGCTGGGATCCGGTGGCCTGTCACATGATCCGCCGGTGCCGACGCTGGCCACCGCGCCGCCGGCGGCACTGGACCGCATCGTGCACGGGGTCCCGATGACCACCGAGCAGCGCATGGCCCGGCAGAGCGCGGTGAGCCAGGCGGCTCACGATTTCGCCCACGGTGACAGTGCGCTGCGGCCGTTGAACCCCGACTGGGACCGCGGCCTGCTGGAGATCTTCGACGAGGGCCGGTTGGCCGATCTGGACGGCTGGTCCAATACTTTCATCGCCACCGAAGGGGGCAACTCGGCGCACGAGATCCGCACCTGGGTGGCTGCGTTCGCAGCGCTGGCAGCCAACGGGCCGTACCGGACGGAAAACCACTTCTACCGGGCGGCACCGGAATTGATCGCAGGATTCGCAATCAGGACGGCGGTAGGAATCGCAGCATGAGTTCAGACACCAAGACGTTCGACGAAACGGTCGACGTGCTCGTCATCGGGTCCGGGGGCGGTGGTATGACGGCCGCGTTGGCGGCCGACTCGGCCGGTCTCAAGACCCTCGTGGTCGAAAAGTCCTCCCACTTCGGCGGTTCCACCGCACTGTCCGGGGGAGGCATCTGGGTGCCCGGGGCGCCGTCACAGCGTCGTGCCGGCCATGTGCCCTCTCCGGACGGCGTGTTCGACTACCTCAAGCAGATCACCGAGGGCACCGTCAGCGACGCCCGGCTGCGCAAGTACGTCGAGGCGGCGCCGGAGATGATGGACTTCCTCGAGCGCAACAGCGAATGGTTCGAGTTCGTCTGGAAACCGGGCTACGCCGACTACTACCCGGAACTGCCGGGTGGCTCCGCCCAGGGCAGCACCATCAACGTCCCGGCGATCGACCTGCGCAAGCTCGGCGAACACGAGCAGGAGCTGCTCGCCCCGCTGGCCCTGGCGCCAAAGGGAATCTGGTTCGCCCCCAAGGACCTTCGACTCTTCTACCAGATCCGGCAGAACTGGCGCGGTAAGGCCGTGTTGCTCAAGCTGATCTGGCGGATGGTGCGGGCCCGGGTATTCGGTGACCGGATGGCCGCGATCGGCCAGTCGCTCGCCGCCCGGATGCGGTTGGCGCTCAAGCAGCACGACATTCCACTGTGGCTGGATGCGCCGATGACCTCGCTGATCACCGGAGACGACGGAGCGGTGCTCGGCGCCGTCATCGAAAGGCACGGCAAGGCGCTGCGGGTCCGGGCCACCGGGGGAGTGATCCTCGCTTCCGGCGGCTTCGACCACGACATCGCGTGGCGCAAGGAGCATCTGCCGGTGCTCGAGAAGGATTGGAGTTTCGGCAATCCTGCTGCCACGGGCGACGGTATCCGGGCCGGAGAGAAGGCCGGCGGTGCCACCGAACTGCTCGATGAGGCGTGGTGGTTCCCGGCCATCTGCTGGCCCGACGGCCGGCTGCAGTTCATGCTCAACGAGCGGATGATGCCGTCGCAGTTCGTGGTCAACGGCGAGGGCAAGCGTTTCATCAACGAGGCTGCTCCCTACATGGACTTCGCCCACGCGATGATCGAAGGACAGCAGTCCGGGGTAGGGCACATCCCATGCTGGCTGGTCACCGACATCGACTCGTTCCACCGGTATGTGGTGGGTGGGCATCTGCCCATCCCGAAGATCCCGTTCGCCCCGGTTCCGACCGGGCGCAAGGTTCCTGCGGCCTGGCTGGATTCCGGTGTCGTCGTCGAGGCACACAGCTGGCAGGAACTGGCCGGCAAGATCGGTGTGCCCGCAGAGAATCTGCAGGCCACTGCCGAGCGGTTCAACCAGTTGGCACACGGCGGGCACGACGACGACTTCAACCGCGGTGACAGCGCGTACGACAACTATTACGGGGACCCGACGCTGTCCAACCCGAATCTGCGTCCACTCGGCAAGCCGCCCTACTACGCGTTCCAGATCATCCTCGGCGACCTGGGCACCTCGGGCGGGCTGCGCACCGACGAGAACGCGCGGGTCCTGCGCACCGACGATTCCGCCGTGGACGGGCTCTACGCCGTGGGCAACGTCTCGGCCGCAGTCATGGGTCGCAGCTATGCGGGTGCGGGCGCGACCATCGGACCCGCGATGACCTTCGGGTATGTGGCAGCCCGGCACATCGCCGATCGCCAAGCCGAACAGCCTGTTTCACCGGCCGCCAACCAATCAGTCCAGGACACCGTCAGCAACCCCTCAGGAGGAAACCGATGAAGATTTCGCTGTTCTACGAGTTCGCGCTGCCGCGGCCGTGGTCCGACGATGACGAGCACCAGCTGTTCCAGGACGGGCTTGATGAGGTGGAGGCCGCCGACAAGGCCGGCTTCTCCACCGTCTGGCTCACCGAGCATCACTTCCTCGAGGAGTACTGCCACGCCACCGCGCCGGAGATGTTCCTGGCCGCGGCGAGCCAGCGCACCAAGGACATTCGTCTTGGCTTCGGGGTGATGCACCTGCCGCCGCCGATCAACCACCCGGCCCGGATCGCCGAGCGCGTCGCCACCCTCGATCACCTGTCCAACGGGCGCGTGGAGTTCGGCACCGGTGAGGGTTCCTCGGTCGCCGAGTTGGGCGGGTTCAACATCGACCCGGCCGACAAGCGCACCATGTGGGAGGAAGCCCTTGAGGTTTCGATCCGCTGTATGACCGAGGCGCCGTTCACCGGTTTCAAGGGTGAGCATGTCGAGCTGCCGGCCCGCAACGTCATCCCCAAGCCGCTGCAGAGCCCGCATCCGCCGGTCTGGGTGGCCTGCACCCGCCCGTCGTCGGTGCAGATGGCCGCTCAGAAGGCCATCGGTGCGCTGAGCTTCGCCTACACCGGTCCCGAAGCCTTGAAGGAGCGGGTTGACGGGTACTACAAGGAGTTCGAGGAGCAGGGCGCACCCGTCACCCCGGCGATCAACCCCAACATCCTCGCCATCGGCGGTGACCTGTCGATGATGGTGGCCCGCTCCGACGACGAGGCACTCAAGCGCCTTGGCATCGGCGGCGGCTTCTTCTCCTTCGGCATCATGCACTACTACCTGACCGGCATGCATACCCCCGGCCGGACCAAGGTGTGGGAGCGGTACGAGCAGGCGGTCAAAGAGGATCCGACGCTGGCCTATGGTCCCGGACGTGGCGCCATCGGCTCGCCTGACACCGTGCGCGAGTTCCTGCGCGGTTACGAGGCCAGCGGAGTGGACGAGATCATCCTGCTGCTCAACCCGCGCAGCCACGAGGGCACCATGGAATCGATCGAGATCATGGGCAAGGAGATCCTGCCCGAGTTCATCGAGCGGGACGCAAAGGCGGTGGCGGACAAGGCCAAGCGCCTCGAACCGGTGATCGAGAAGGTCGAGTCGCGTCGCCGCCCGTCCGACGCCCCGCTGTTCGACGAGACCTACGCCTTCGGCGGTCTGCCCACCGGCCGCGACAAGTTCACCGCCGGTGAGATTCCCGAGGCGATGGCCGAGATCAACGAGGGCCGGGTCAAGGCAGCCCAGGCGGAGAAGACTGCCCGCGAGACCTCCGGCTGACTGTGACCGCACTGGACGAGTTGGTGCGCTACGACGGGAAACACGTCGTGGTGACCGGCTGCGGGTCTGGCATCGGAGCCGAGGTCGCCCGTCAACTGGGTGAGCTCGGCGCCCGGGTGACGGGGCTGGACATCCGGCCGCCAGAACATCTTCCCCATGCGTTCGTCGAACTGGACCTGGCCGACCAGGCGTCCGTCGACCGTGCCGCCGGTGCGGTCGACGGGCCGGTGGACGCCCTGTTCAACGTGGCCGGTGTGTCCTCGGGGATCGGCAACCCACTACTGGTGGTGCGGATCAACTTCCTGGGTACGCGGCAGCTCACCGAGGCGGTGGAGCCTCGCCTCGCCGTCGGTGGATCGATCACCTCGGTGTCCTCGTTGGCGGCATCGGGGTATCGGGAAAACCGTTCGCTCACAGCGGGGTTGGTCCGGACCACATCGGTCGACGACGGGCTGCAGTGGTGTGCCGACCATCCCGAGGCGCTGGCCGACGGTGGTTACCGGTTGTCCAAAGAGGCGACGATCCTCTACGGGATGCGGCGGGTCGCCGAGCTCGGTGCCCGCGGGATCCGGATCAACTGCACTGCACCCGGGGTGACGCAAACGCCGATCCTCGACCAGTTGCGCTCCGCGTACGGTCAGCAATACCTGGATTCGTTCACTACGCCGTTGGGTCGCAACTCCGAGGCCGCCGAGCAGGCGTCGTTGTTGACATTCCTGGGCAGCCCAGCCGCCAGTTATGTCACCGGGCAGGTGATCTGGGCCGACGGCGGCATTCTCGCACTGCGGGAGTCGGCACTGGTCGATGCTGTAGTGGACACCGCGACTACCGAGCAGGGGAGCTGAGCTTGGCCGGGACGATGCGTGACTTCCGCAAGGTCGCCGACGACGTGCGGAACTGGGGTCGTTGGGGCGACGCCGATGAACTGGGCACCCTGAACCTGATCACGGCCGACAAGGTCGCCGAGGCGGCCTCGCTGGTGAAACGCGGCAAGGTGATCTCACTCGGTGGAGACTTCGGGTCCAACGGGCCGCAGGGCGCGTTCAAGTTCCGGTTCAATCCGGTCCACGTCATGACGGTAGACGGTGGCGACGCTGAGACCCTGGTCAGATACGCACCCGAGTGGGCGCGCAATTCTGTTGCACAGGAGCTGAGTTCGTTCTTCGCGGACAATCCGTTTCGATTCAACGATGACATGATCACCATGTCGCTGCAGGCCGCCACCCAATGGGATGCGCTCTCGCATGTCTATTACGAGGACAAGCTCTACAACGGGTTCCCGGCGGATTCGGTGACCAGTTTCGGCGCCTATCACTGCGGCATCGACAAGGTGGACGGTAAGGGCATCGTGTCGCGGGGGGTGTTGCTCGATGTGGTCGCTCACCGAGGAGAGCAAGTCTTTTGTCAGCCCGGCCGACCCATCACGCCGGCTGAACTCGATGACATCGCGGCCGCGCAGGGTGTGCAGATCGGCCGCGGTGACATCGTGGTGGTGCATACGGGTTGGTGGACCCGCTTCCTTTCGACGGGCGATGGGCACGAACCAGGATCGGGCCTGGACTGGCGTTGCGCCTCATGGCTGCACGACCACGAGGTGGCCGCGGTGGCCGCAGACAACCTCATGGTCGAGGATCCTGATCCGGCAAATGGGATCGAGGGAACGTTCCTGCCAATGCACATGCTGTGCCTGCGTGATATGGGCCTGATGCTCGGCGAGTACTGGGATCTGACCGGCTTGGCAGCCGACTGCCGCGCCGACGGCGTCTACGAGTTCCAGCTCATCGCACCGCCGCTGAAGGTCGTCGGGGCCGTGGGTGCACCGGTCAGTCCGATCGCGATCAAATGAGGAAACATGACGTCAACTGAAAATGTGCCGTTCGTGGTCGGGTTGGGCGGCACGCTGCGCGCCGACTCGTCGACCGAGCGGGCCGTGCGGTACTGCCTGGCAGCCGTGGAGCGGCAAGGGGGCCGAACGCGGATGTTCGCCGGACCGGATCTTGAGTTGCCGATGTACGCGCCGCATTCGTTGGAGCGCACGCCCGCGGCCCTGGAGTTCGTCTCCGCGCTGCGTGACGCCGACGCGGTGGTGGTGGGCTCGCCGGGCTACCACGGCGCGATCTCCGGTCTGGTCAAGAACGCGTTGGACTACATCGAGGATCTGCGGGAGGACCCGAGGGTGTACCTGGACAACACCCCGTGGGGCTGCATCAGCTGCGCCTACGGCTGGCAGGCGGCGGTGGGCACGCTGGGCCAGTTGCGTTCGATCGGTCACGCACTACGGGCCTGGCCCACCCCGCTGGGGGTGGCGATCAACTCCGCGGACAAGATCTGGTCTGAGACAGGTGAATTGGCCGACGGAACGGTGCGCGGCCAACTCGACATGTTGGCCACCCAGTTGCTGAATTTCGGGCGTTCCGGCGGAGCCCCGCAGTGACGGCACAGCGCACATTCGTACGCAAGACCATCGATGTCGACGGTCTGACGACCGGCTACCTGGAAGCCGGGTCCGGCGACCCTGTCGTCCTACTTCATGGTGGCGAGTTCGGCGTCAGTGCCGAATTGGGTTGGGAGCGTGCGATCGGAGCACTGGCCGAGCACTACCGGGTGCTCGCTCCGGACATGCTCGGCTTCGGTGAGAGCGCCAAGGTCATCGATTTCAACGACGGCCGGGGCATGCGGATTCGGCACGTCGCCCGGTTCTGCGCCGAACTCGGTGTCGCGGAAGCACATTTCGTCGGCAACTCGATGGGTGCGATCAACCTGCTCGTCGATACCACGTCGGAGGCCCCGCGTCTCCCGGTGCGATCGCTCACGGCGATCTGTGGGGGAGGGGAGATCCAGCGCAACGAACATTCGGCGGCGTTGTACGACTACGACGCCACGGTGGACGGGATGCGACGTATCGTCACCGCACTGTTCGCCGACCCGGCGTATCCGTCCGACGAGGCGTATGTGCAGCGCCGGTACGAGTCGAGCATCGCGCCGGGCGCCTGGGAATCCTTGGCCGCGGCCCGGTTTCGGCGGCCCGGCCTGGAAGCGCCGGCGATGCCGTCGTCGCAGCGGGCATACGACCGCATCAGTGTGCCGACCATGATCATCGAGGGGGATCGTGACAAGCTGCTGCCGTCCGGTTGGGCCGCCGAAATCGCCGGCCAGATTGCCGGCGCCCGCAGTGCGGTGATTCCCGGTGCCGGGCACTGCCCGCAGATCGAACAGCCCGCCGCACTCGTCGAGGTGCTGCTGGAATTTCTGAAAGAGGTCGAATGACCACGAGCGAGAAGCGGAGCGGGATCGCGCATGAGTAACGAGTTGGCCGGAAAAGTCGCGGTCGTCACCGGCGGTGCGTCGGGTCTCGGTGAGGGGCTGGTGCGCCGGTTCGCCGCCGAGGGCGCCAAGGTGTTGATAGGCGATGTCGACGAGGATCGTGGCAAGGCGCTCGCCGCCGAACTCGGTGACAACACCGCGTTCCTGTTCACCGACGTGGGTGACGTCGAGCAGGTGGGGCGGCTGGTCTCGACAGCGGTCGACACCTTCGGCGGCCTCGACGTCATGGTCAACAACGCCGGGGTCTCGGGCCGGATGCACCGCCGCTTCCTCGACGACGACCTCGCTGATTTCGACACCGTGATGCGAGTCAACGTCCGGGCTGTCATGGCCGGCACCCGCGATGCTGCTCGGTACATGTCCGAGCATGGCGGCGGATCGATCCTCAACCTGACCTCGATCGGCGGGATCCAGGCGGGCGGTGGCGTGATGACGTATCGCGCGTCAAAGGCCGCGGTCATCCAGTTCACCAAGTCGGCGTCGATCGAGTTGGCCCACTACGAGATCCGAGTCAACGCGATCGCCCCGGGCAACATCCGCACCGCGATCGTGGCCAAGTCGGCCTCGCCGGAGGAGCGCGAGCGCATCGAGGAGTTCGAGGCGGGGATCCGGGCGCAGATGCGCAACGACCGCCCGCTCAAGCGCGAGGGCACGGTC
This sequence comes from Mycobacterium shunyiense, assembly GCF_058270035.1. NCBI lineage: Bacteria > Bacillati > Actinomycetota > Actinomycetes > Mycobacteriales > Mycobacteriaceae > Mycobacterium > Mycobacterium shunyiense. The sequence goes on from NZ_JBZDPT010000046.1 coordinate 86,058, forward strand.
GAGGATGTGGCCGAGGCGGCGCTGTACTTCGCGACCGACCGGTCCCGGTACGTGACGGGAACCGTCCTGCCGATCGATGGGGGCACCGTCGCAGGCAAGGTCATCGTGAGAAAGCCCAAATAGCCCACCAACCAACCCCGCCGAGACTATGTTTTTGCCGCGGTAACCAGGTTTTTCCGTCGAGAACCGTCGTGTCGGCGCGCTCGTTGCCCAGGCGTGGCGCAGCGGTCCCAGGGCTTTAAATCAAGTGCTTGACTTAATTACAGGAGGCGCGTTGACTGTAACGGTGACAGCAGCCAACCGGACCGCTCGCGCCGATCGGGCCAGCAGTACCCAGGAGGCGATCCTCAAGGCGGCTGAGCGCCTCTACGCCGAGCATGGGGTGTTCGCGGTGTCCAACCGTCAGGTGAGTGAGGCGGCCGGGCAGGGCAACAACGCCGCCGTCGGCTACCACTTCGGTACCAAGACCGATCTGGTCCGCGCGATCGAGCACAAGCACCGTGGTCCGATCGAATGCCTGCGCGAGCAGATGGTGGCCGACACCGGCGCTTCGGCCGAGCTACGGGACTGGGTCGCCTGTCTGGTGCAGCCACTCACTGATCACCTTGCCGCGCTGGGCAACCCGACCTGGTATGCCAGGTTCGCCGCTCAGGTGATGACCGATCCGGCCTACCACAACATCGTGGTGCGCGATGCTCTGAGCTCGGAGTCGCTGGTGCAGGTCATCGACGGGATGAAGAACAGCCTGCCCGATCTGCCCGACGAGATCCGGGTCGAACGCAACATCATGGCGCGCAATCTCCTGATGCACAGTGCCGCTGATCGCGAACGCGCGATGGCTCAGGGCGGCACCGTGCCGCGGGCGTCCTGGCAGGGCGCGGCATCGGGGCTGATCGACGCGATCGTCGGTCTCTGGATGGCGCCGGTTACCCAAGAAAGCGACCTCCTATGAAAGTCACTGTCGACCAGGACAAGTGCGTCTCTTCGGGGCAGTGCGTACTCAATGCCAGCGCGGTGTTCGACCAGCGCGACGAAGACGGCGTCGTGGTCCTACTCGAACCCGTCCCCAGCCCGGAACAGATCGACAACGCCCGCCGTGCTGCGGCGGCATGCCCAGCCCTGGCCATCGAAATTCAAGACTGACTTGAGGAATGGAAGCTCCACATGTCTGAGACGCTGACCGAAGTCGACATCCCCGACTACCCGATGGAGCGCGACGTGCGGTGCCCGTTCGCGCCGCCGCCACCCATGCTGGGAAACCCCAAAGGCCTGTTCCGTGTGAAGATCTGGAACGGCGACACCCCGTGGTTGATCACCGGTCATGAAGAGGCCCGGACCCTGTTCGCGGACTCCCGGATCAGTGTGGACGACCGGATCGCAGGTTTCCCACACTGGAACGAGCACATGCTCTCCACCGTCGACAAGCGGCCGCGCTCGGTGTTCACCTCCGATGCAGAGGAGCACACCCGGTTCCGCCGGATGCTGTCCAAGCCGTTCACGTTCCGTCGCGTCGAGGGACTACGCGCGGCCATCCAGAAGATCACCGACGAGTGCATCGACGAGATCCTGGCCGGACCGCAGCCCGCCGACCTGGTTGCCAAGCTGGCCTTGCCGGTGCCCACCGTGGTGATCAGCGAGATGCTCGGTGTCCCTTATGAAGACCACGAGTTCTTCCAGGAGCATGCCAACGCCGGCCTGGCCCGCTACGCGGCAGCCGATGCCATGCAGAAGGGCGCGATGAGCCTGCATCAGTACCTGATCAATCTGGTCGAGGAGAAGCAGGCCAACCCGTCTGAGGATGCGGTCTCGGATCTGGCCGAGCGCGTGACGGCCGGGGAGATCAGCGTCAAGGAGGCCGCGCAGCTGGGCACCGGTCTGCTGATCGCCGGACATGAGACCACCGCCAACATGATCGGCATCGGCATCCTTGCGCTGCTGGAGAACCCTGAGCAGGCCGATTTCCTGCGAAATGCCGAGGACCCCAAGGTCATCGCCAATGCGGTCGAAGAGCTGATGCGTTACCTGTCCATCATCCAGACCGGCCAGCGGCGGGTAGCGCTGGAGGACATCGAGATCAGCGGCGAGACCATCCGCGCCGGTGACGGCGTCATCATCGACCTGTCTCCGGCCAACTGGGACGCGAAGGCCTACCCGGAGCCCGACAAGCTCGACCTCAGCCGCGACGCCGGCCAGCAACTCGGCTTCGGCTACGGCAGGCATCAATGTGTCGGTCAGCAGCTGGCACGCGCCGAGCTGCAGATCGTGTTCCACACCCTGCTGCGCCGGATCCCGACCCTGCGCCTGGCCATCCCGCTCGACGAGGTGCCGTTCAAGCACGACCGCCTCGCCTACGGCGTCTACGAACTACCCGTTACGTGGTAACTGCCGGCACGCCGGCCTTCAGCCCCTACAGCCCGATTGGAGTACCACAGATGACTACTTCGACGACCCTCTATCCACCGGAAGGCTTCGGCGCCCCCAAAAACCGGAAAGGTCATGCCACCGGCGATCTCGGACTGCCACCAGGCACCGAGATCTTCTCGGCCGACAACCACATCTCGGTGGCCGACGATATCTTCTTTGAGCGCTTCCCCGAGGAGCTCAAGGGCGCGGCGCCCCGCATCTGGTATGAGGACGGCGCCTACATGGTCGGCATGAAGGGCAAGGCCTGGACCGGAGGCGATTTCGGCCGCGTGCTGATGCAGTACGACGATCTCGCCGGTGCCGCGTCGAACAACATCGCGGCCCGCATCCGGGAGCTCAAAGAAGACGGCATCGACAAGGAACTGGCATTCCCCAACGCGGTGCTGGCCTTGTTCCACTACCCGGACAAGGCATTGCGCGAGCGGGTGTTCCGGATCTACAACGAGCACATCGCCGCTCTGCAGGAGCAGTCGAACGGGCACTTCTACGGCGTCGGCCTGATCAACTGGTGGGATCCGAAGGGCACGCGCAGCACCCTGGAGGAGCTGAAGTCGCTTGGCCTCAAGACCTTCCTACTGCCGCTGAATCCGGGCAAGGACGACGAAGGCAACATCTACGACTACGGCAGCACCGCGATGGATGCAGTCTGGGACGAGATCGAGGCCTCCGGCATCCCGGTCAGCCACCACATCGGCGAGACACCGCCCAAGACCCCGTGCGAGAACAACAGCGTCGTGGTCGGCATGATGGTCAACGTCGACTCCTTCCGTGAGCAGTTCGCCAAGTACGTCTTCTCCGGCATCCTCGACCGGCATCCCACACTCAAGATCGGTTGGTTCGAGGGCGGCATCGCGTGGGTTCCCACCGCATTGCAGGACGCCGAGCACATGCTGGCCTCCTACCGGCACATGTTCAACCACGAGTTGCAACAGGATGTCCGGTACTACTGGAACGAGCACATGGCCGCCTCGTTCATGGTGGATCCGCTCGGACTGCGGCTGATCGACCAGATCGGTGTCGACAACGTGATGTGGTCCAGCGACTATCCGCACAACGAAAGCACTTTCGGGTACTCGGAGAAGTCGCTGGCCACTGTCGTTGAAGCAGTCGGGCCGGAGAATGCGACCAAGATCGTGTCGACCAACATTCAGAAGTTCCTGGGGCTCCTATGACGAGCTCGACGCTGTCCGGAGTCACCCAGATCGCCCGAACCGGCTTCACCCCGCTCGACATTCCCGACGAGCCCGATCTCGCCCGGATGCGCCGTGAGGTCGGTGCGCGTCTGCACGCCGCGATGGCCGACCAGGGTGTCGATGCACTCGTGCTGCTCGGTAACGGCAACGTCATGTACGCCACCGGCATCGCCTGGCCGCTGGCCGACGCGGGGCTGTCACATGTCGAGCGGCCGATCGCGGTCGTGCTGGCCGATGATGAACACCCGCACCTGTTCCTGCCGTTCCGTGAGGGTGCGGCCATGGAAACCGGGCTGCCCGATGATCACCTGCACGGGCCGGTCTACCTCGAATTCGACGAGGGCGTGGCGGAATTCGCGAAGATCCTGGCTCGCTTGGTGCCTTCCGGCGCGACGATTGCGACCGACGAGTTGACCGGAGCGATGCGGTTGGCCGGCAGCGCACTGTTCCCCAGCGCACCGGTGGATGCCGCCCCGGTGATCGGTGCGGCGAAGCTCGTCAAGACCATCGACCAGATCGCCTGCATCCGCCGGGCGTGTCAGATCACCGAACAGGCCGTTGGGGAGATCTACAAGTCGCTGGCACCCGGCGTACGCCAGATCGACCTTTCTGCCGAATTCGTCCGTCGGACTTTCGAACTGGGCGCCACGACCAACATGTTCGACTCGATATGGCAGGTCATGCCCGCGTCGAAGGCCGAAGGTACCTGGACCACCACCGGTGATCTCGCTCTGCCCTTGCTGACCACCGAGCGCGAGTTGCAGCGAGGCGATGTGCTGTGGACCGATGTGTCCATCGCCTACCACGGCTGGTGCTCCGATCACGGACGTAGCTGGATCGTCGGTCAGGACCCGACGCCGGCCCAACAGAAGCAATTCGACAAGTGGAGTCGCATCGTCGACGCGGTGCTCTCGGTAACCAAGGCCGGCGCCACCTGTGGCGACCTCGGCCGGGCGGCGACGGCAGCCGGCGACGGACAGAAGCCGTGGCTGCCGCACTTCTACCTGGGACACGGCATCGGTACCAGCGCAGCTGAAATGCCGATGATCGGAACGGATCTCGGCCAGGAATGGGACGACAACTTCGTCTTCCCCGAAGGCATGTTGCTGGTGTTCGAGCCGGTGGTCTGGGAGGACGGCACCGGCGGCTACCGCGGCGAGGAGATCGTCGTGGTGACCGAGGGCGGCTGGATGCCGCTGACCGCATATCCGTACGACCCGTATGAGGTGTCCCGTGGGAATTGATATCGAGGCCGACGGCCGGGCACTGCGCGTCAGCCGTCGGGAGCGCGCCATCGCACAGATGGAGGCCTACGGCCTCGATGCGCTGGTACTGGGCAGGCAGGCCAACGTCCGGTACATCTCCGGCGCCCCGCAGTTGTGGGTGGTGGGTACCCGGCCTTTCGGGCCGATCTGCACGTTCGTCCGTGCCACGGGTGAGATCCACCTGAACAGCACGTGGGACGAGGGCATCCCCGAGGAGATTCCACACGAGAATCTTTACGGCTTCGCCTGGAACCCGATGACCTTGGTCGAGGTGCTGCGGAACATCAAGGGCTCCGATTCGGCGTGGCGCATCGGAACGGATGCCCTGACGCCGACCTTCGCCAAGCTGCTGCCGATGGCCTTCCCGAACGCGGAGCTTGTCGACGGTGAGCAGGCGATGCGGGCCGCGCGTCGGGTGAAGACTCCCGAAGAGATCGTGGCGCTGCGGCGGGCGCTGGCAGTCGCCGAGGAAGGGCTGGCGAAAGGCGTCGCCGAGTTGGTTCCGGGAACCACCGAGAAGCGCCTCGCCGGTGCGATATTGGAGGCCGAGGCCGCAGGCGGGGTGAGCACCCCTGCGACCCAGGACGCTGCGTGGGTCACCTCGAAAGACCATCCGTGGCGTCGTGCCGAAGGCGATGGCCGCGTGAGCGGGGGTGACCTGGTGGCGCTGTCGGCGGGTGTGCTCGCGGACGGTTACGTCGCGGAGGTGGCGCGAACGATTTACGTGGGCGAACCGACGGATGCGGTTCGATCGCTGTACCGGCGCCGGGATGACCTGTGGGACAGGCTGGTTGATGCCTGCCGCGCCGGAAAGCCGACGAGCGGGCTACTCGATGCGTACGAACAGGCCGGCGAACCGTTGCCGGCGATGCCGGTGGCGCACGGGCTCGGACTGGGATTCGACCCACCAGTGGTGTCGCCCAGCCTCCGGGCGACCGCCGAGGCCGACATTCTCGAGGAGGGCATGGTCCTGGCCGTCACGGGCTACGTCTGGGAGCAGGGCGTCGGCGCGGTGTTCACCCGCGATGCCATTGTCGTGGGGGCCGACGGCCCTGAGGTGCTGACCCAGGCCCCGACCGACAGCGAGGTGGCACATGTCTGAGCGGCTCCAGCCTTCTGCCGCAGAGCGGCCCACACCGGAGGAGATCATCCTCTACGAAAAGGACCCCAAGACCAAGATCGCCACCATCACGTTCAACCGGCCGGAGTTTCTCAACGCCCCGACGTCGATGGCACGGCTGCGTTACGCCGACGTGCTGCGGGCGGCCAACGCCGACAACGACGTCAAGGTGGTGATCATCCGCGGCGTGGGGGACAACCTGGGCAGCGGGGCGGATCTGCCGGAGTTCATGGAGGGCAACGACAACCCGGCGGCCCGACTGGCGGAGCTGCGGCTCGAAGACGACGGAGTCGGGGAGGTGACCTACCCGCCCAAGGGGACGTTCCGCAACGGAGCGACGATCAGCTCGTGGTATGCCAACTCCCAGGCCGGCAACCGGGCGTTGCAGGACTTCAAGAAGATCAGCATCGTCGAGGCGAAGGGCTATTGCTACGGCTGGCACTTCTACCAGTGCGCTGATGCCGATCTGGTGATCTCCTCTGATGACGCGCTGTTCGGGCATCCGTCCTTCCGGTATCACGGCTGGGGACCACGGATGTGGACGTGGGTCCAGATGATGGGCCTGCGCAAGTTCCAGGAGATGGTCTTCACCGGGCGGCCGTTCACCGCCGCGGAAATGTACGACTGCAACTTCCTGAACAAGGTCGTTGCCCGCGATCAGCTGGAAGCCGAAGTGCAGAAGTACGCGCTCTCCTGTACCCGGAACCGGCCGGTGGACACCGTCTTTCAGCAGAAGATGTTCTTCGAGATCTTCAAGCAGCAGCAGGGCGAATACATGGGCAGCCTGCTGAGCGCGTTCTTCGAGTCGATGGGCAACGGGGTGGCCAACGACAGCGATGACGACCTGGACATGTTCGAGTCGATCGATTCGGGACTGTCGGCCGCGGTCAACGACAACGACAGCAAGTTCCCGCCCGATTTCCGGCTCTCCAAGAAGAACAGGGCGAAACCCGAATAAGCACATGAGTTCACCACTTGACGGCTACACGGTCATCGATCTGTCCAGCGGGATCGCGGGCGCGTACGCCACGAAGATCCTCGCCGACGGCGGCGCAGATGTGATCAAAGTCGAATCGCCCGAGGGCGATCCGTTGCGCCGCTGGTCGGCGTCGGGCGCACATATCGGGCCGGACCGGGATGGTGCGTTGTTCGCCTTCCTGGCGGGCGGGAAACGCAGTGTGGTCGTTGACCATGAGTCCTCCGTCGACAATGAGTTGCTCGACCGGCTGGTGGCAGCGGCAGATGCCGTGATCTGGTCCCCGGAATCTGCTGTGGCCCAGAAGGTCGCGCCGGAGGATCTGTTTCGCCGGCATCCCCATCTGATCGTCACCACGATCACGCCGTTCGGGTTGGATGGTCCCTGGAGCGGCAGGGCTGCCACCGAATTCACCCTGCAGGCGTGGTCCGGCGGCGCGATCGGCATCGGCCGCGGCGTGCAGGACCGAGCGCCGGTGTCCATCGGCGGCCAGGTGGGCGAGTGGTTGGCCGGCGCCTATGCGGCGGCGATGACGCTGGCGTTCCGGGCGCGGGCGATCCGTGACGGCCACGGCGAACTGGTGGACCTGTCGGCGCTGGAGGCACAGATCCTGGGCCTGACGTATTACCCGGTCACCTATTTCGAGATGCTGGGCCGTCCGTGGCGTACCGAGCGCAGGCCCACGGTTCCCGGGGTCGCGGAGGCCGCCGACGGGCTCGTGGCGCTCGGATGTGGCACTGCCCAGCAGTGGTGGGATCTGTGCGCGATGTCGGGCCATGACGAGTGGATCGACGAAAACTCCGAGCTCACCATCACCGAGCAGGCCAACCTTCATGCCGAGGAGCTCTACGACTGGCTGCGCGACCAGAACGTGGACGACGTCCGTGACCTCGCGTCCGCATTCCGGATCCCGAACTCTCCGGTCGGCAACGGTGAGAACGTCACCGCCATGGACCATTTCGTGCAGCGGCAGGCGTTCGTCCGCAACCCTGAGTACGGGTTCACCCAGCCCGCCGCGCCGTACCGGTTGTCCGGGGTGGCGTTGCGTGAAGCGGCGCCGGCTCCCCGCCTCGGTGAGCACACCGAAGAGATCCGGGCGACGGCACTGACCCCGCGCGATGCGCCGACCGGTACTCCCGGCGGCGATCGGTTGCCGTTCAGCGGGTTGCGTGTGCTCGACATGACCACGTTCTGGGCCGGGCCTTCGTGCACCCATCCGTTGGGCATGCTCGGGGCCGAGGTCATCCACCTCGAGTCGACCCCACGCCCGGACGGCACCCGGTTGATCGCCGGTATCCCGGCCTCCGTCGAGCAGTGGTGGGAGCAATCGCCGATCTTCAGTGCGCTCAACACCAACAAGAAGAGCCTGACCCTGGACTTCCAGACCGAACAGGGCCGGGATCTGCTGCGCCGGCTGATCGCCACCTGCGACGTCGTGGTGGAGAACTTCACCCCGAGGGTGATCGAACAGATCGGGCTCGATTTCGACTCGCTCCGAGAGCTGCGCGACGACATCATCATGGTCCGGATGCCCGGCTTCGGCCTCGACGGGCCGTGGCGGGACAACCCGGCCTTCGCCTACATCATCGAGGATGCGTCCGGATTGAGCTGGCTCACCGGCTACCCGGATCGCACTCCGTTCGAACCGTATTCGATCGGCGACCCCAACGCCGGCGTGCATGCGCTGTCGGGACTGATGCTTGCACTCGAGCACCGGCGTCGCACCGGGAAAGGGGTGCTTGTCGAGGCCGCGATGGTCGACGCCGCACTCAACATCGGCGCCGAGCAGGTCATCGAATACTCGGCCTACGGCACGCTGCTTCAGCGCGACGGCAACCGGGGGCCGGCCGCGGCGCCGCAGAACATCTACCAGACCGCCGAGATCGACGAGTTCGGCCGTGCCGACAGTTGGGTGGCGATCGCGGTCGGCACCGATGCCCAGTGGGCCGCGCTCCGTGCGGCGCTCGGGCAACCGGACTGGGCGATGGATCCGGCATTGGACACCGCCGCCGGGCGCCGGGAGCGCCACGATCTGATCGACGAGAAACTCGCGGCCTGGTGCCTACCTCGCAGCGGCGACGAGATCGTCGAAATACTCTGGCCTGCCCAGGTTCCGGTGGCCAAGGTGATGCAGCCGCACCGTCAGTTGGAGCTTCCGCAGGTGCGCTTCCGACGGTTCTTCGAGCATGTCGGGCATCCGGTGAACAACGCCGCACCCCACAGCACCCTGCCCGTCTCGCTCGCCAACGGGCCGCGGGCACTGCACCGGCAGGCCGCACCGCTGCTCGGCGAGCACAATCACGAACTGCTGGCAGAGCTCGGACTGTCCGACGAGGAGATCACCGCACTTGCCGACGACGGCGTGATCGGCACAGAACCCGGGGTGGGCGTACGTCGCAAGGCAACTCGCTGAGCCGGGCTCAGGGCAGGCGCTCGAACTCGTCGAGCAGAGTACCGAAATCCTGGGTGTCCCAGAGGTGCAGGACGTTGCTCAGCATCAGCAGCTGCGACCGCACCGGCTCGTTGTCGGCGATCCGCGGGTCGAAGCGGTTGATCGTAGGACCGGGGAGGGTGGTCTGTAGGTAGGTGGGCGCGTCGAGCAGCCAGGTCACTCCCATCACCGCGGCGTAGAGCATCAGTTGGGCGCGGAGCCGCGCAATGTCCAGTGCGGGCCCTCCGGCGGCGCGGAACTCGGCCGCGAAGTGGGCCAGCAGTCCGTCGAGGTGCCGTTCCCAGATCTCTGTCTCGGCGCTGCACAGCGAACCCCACAGGGCCATCGCGACGTTCATCACGCTGACACAGCCCCAGTCCATCAACCCGCACCTCAACGTCCCGTCCGGCTCGCGCCAGAACCAGGCGTTGTCGACGTTGGCGTTCCAGTGGCAGAGCGCCACCTGGTCCGCGGTGGCGTGAAGCCAGGTCATGACGGCGTCCTCGGCAGCGGCGATCCGGCCGACGTCGGCGAGCATGCGCGTGATGAACTCGGGGCGGCCGACGCTCCGGGGCATCAACGCCGGGTAGCGGTCCGCGAATGCGGTCAGCCGGTGCACCTGCTCGGCGAGTTCGTCGGGGGAGTGGTGCGTTCGGGTGCCGACCGTCACTTTGGCGGCGTCGTAACGGAACTGACCGGTCACGGTGTCAGGGAGGGAGCCGGACTGGTGTGCGCCGGCCAGTCGCGCTACCGAGGCCAGCAGGGCCCGGTAGTGACCGAGGGGATCGGGCATCCGGTAATCGAGACACTTGCCGTAGTGCGGTTCAATCCCAGAGGTGCCCAACGAGATCCGCTCGGTCAACAGCATCCCGGTACACGACGCCCCATGGTAGTCGGCGAACAGGCACACCGGCACGGTGACGGGCAGCTTGGTGTCGGCCGACAACGCCCCGAAAGCCACCTCGAGCTCCATCTGCGACTTACCGCGATCGCGGCGGGGGTTGTCGAAGTCGCGGGAGAACTTCACGAACAGCTCGGTAGGCAGGCCGTCGGCCGGATCCGCGTACCGAACGTCCAATAGGGCTTTGCGTCCGGTGCTGCCTCCGGTGCAATCCTCGAACCGGGTGATCGCGCTGATCCGGTTTTCCTGCGGGAGAGCGCCGAAGGCGTGCAGGGCCGCGGTCAGGAACACCGGTCCGGCGTCACGGAGTGTGTCCGGATCAGCGGGGAATTCAAGGCCGGTTCCGTCGCCGGTCACCCAACGTTGCATCTAGCCTCACCGCCCGCCCCAGCGCTAGCCTCAATCACTATGGCTATCAATCCTTCTGACATTCTGCTCACGGGACAGGTGGCTGTGGTCACCGGCGGGGGCGCCGGCATCGGCCGGGGTATCGCTGCTGGGTTGGCGGCGTTCGGTGCCTCGGTGGCCATCTGGGAGCGCAACGAGCAGAGCTGTGCAGAGTCCGCTGAAACCGTCGGGGCACTGGGCATCGTCACCGATGTGCGCGACAGCGAGCAGGTGGATGCCGCCTTGGCCCGAACGACCGCCGAACTGGGGCCGGTCCAGATCCTGGTCAACAACGCCGGTGGAGTGTTCGCCTCGTCGCTGCTGGAAACGAGCGAGAACGGTTGGGACGCGCTGTACCGGAGCAATCTGCGCCACGTCCTCTTGTGCACACAGCGGGTGGCGTGCCGATTGGTCGCCGATGAATTGCCGGGCAGCATCATCAATCTCACGTCGATCGAGGGAGTGCGTGCGGCTCCCGGTTATGCCGCGTACGCGGCGGCGAAGGCGGGCGTCATCAACTACACCCAGACCGCGTCGTTCGAGCTGTCGCAGCACAACATCCGGGTCAACGCGATCGCCCCCGACCTCACCCTCACCGAGGGGCTCATGGCACTGTCGCCGGGCGGGCCACCGGAGGGAATCGCTGATGCCATCCCACTGGGCCGGGCCGGTCATGTCGACGAAATCGCCGGGGCGGCGGTCTATCTGGCCTCGGGTCTGTCCGGGTATGTCACCGGGCAGACGCTTCACGTCGACGGTGGCACGCGGGCTGCGGGTGGCTGGTACCGCCACCCGCAGACCGGTGCCGCAACACTCGGTCCGGGCTAGGGATCCGGACCTACTTGAGGCAGCTTCCCGCATCGACCGGCAGCGTCACACCGGTGATGTAACGGGCCTCGTCGGAGGCCAGGAACAGCACGGCGTTGCTGATGTCCACGGCCTCGACCCACGGGATGGGCAGGGTGTGGAACAGCTGGCAGATCGGCGCCATGTCGTCGGGGCCCGGGTTCTCCAGGTCGGGCCGGAACATCTTGAACGTGCCGTCATTGTGGAGCATCGGGGTCGCCACATGTGTGGGATGCACGGTGTTGCAACGGATGTTGTGCTGACCCAACTCCACGGCAAAGCCGCGCATCAACCCCACGACGCCGTGCTTGGCGGCGACATAGTTACCGCAGTGCGGGTAGGCCTTGAGTCCGCCGACCGAGCTGGTCAGGATGATCGATCCGCCGCGACCCCCTTCGATCAGGTGCGGCACAGCGGCTTTGACCGACTTCCAGACACCCGAAAGGTTGATGTCGATCATCTCGTCCCAGTCCAGCTGGCTGGTCTCGTGCAGGACATCGCCGCCGTTGCCGATGCCGGCGTTGGCCACGATGATGTCGAGACGGCCCAGCTGCTCGACGCCGCTGTCCACCGCGGCCTTGATCGCATCGGCGTCGCGAACGTCGACCTCGGCCGTGACGACGCGGCGGTTGAGCCCCTTGATGAGATTCGCGGTCTCGGCCAGGTCATCGGAGGTAGAGGCCGGGATGGCGGTCTCCACGCCGGGCCGGATCGGTCCACAGATGTCGATCGCGATGATGTCGGCGCCCTCTTGCGCCAGCCGTACCGCGTGACTACGTCCCTGGCCGCGGGCCGCGCCGGTGACGAACGCGACCTTGCCTTCCACCCGTCCAGTCATTGATTACCCCAGTTCTGTGTTCTTCTGCCACGTAGCGGTGAAATACTGTGCACCTGCTCAGCAACTCTGTCACCGGGCTACCCACCGTGTCAACGACAGATACGTTTCGGACAATTTGTACTCTCTGCTTAGAAGAACGCAATTCTCAGTCGGTCATGGTGGCCACGATCTGCGGCAGGTCCAGGGTGGACCGGATGCCGGGCTCGGCAGCGCACACGAATGGCACCGCGTTGACCGCTCGGTTCGCGGTGTATCCGGGGAACTGCTGCCATCCGATCGAGCGGAATCGGCATCCGGACATCGATGTCCAGTGGTGCATCGCCGTCCACGGTCAGGCGCCAACCGGTGGGCCGCGGGTCCCAGTCCTCGGTGAGGTTCGTACCGCAGTATCAGGTCGCCTGGAATCGCAGGAGCTGTCGCCCCGAGCGGAAGCCCGACACGGTGATTCGTTGTGCGGCCGCGGTTCCGGCGGCGAGATGTCCGGCCCGGATGGCGGTGTCCTCGGCCGCGAGCGCCGACTGGCCCTCGGAGTGCACCGACGTCAGCGTGAGCGGAATCGCCTCGGTGATGAAGCCTGGGCTGCTGCCGGTGGCATACAGCGTGGCGTTCCCGCGCGCACAAGCCTCCGTGACGGCACTGTGTGGCCCCGGGTCGACCGAGGGCGGATGGTGGAACTGGCCGTCCGTGCTGACCACGTTGATGCCGGCGTCGAGAACGGCCTCGACGTTGTCGGTGGCAGAGATTGCCGGCGGGGTCCAGGCCGCACAGTTCGCCCGCGTCGGTGCCGACCTTGTCGGCGCCGAAGACATGAACAGCGGTCAACTCCAGGTGTGGATGCTCGATGATCGAGCGCAATGCGTGGGTTCCGATGGTGCCGGTCGCCCATTGCGCGACGCGGTAGCCGTGAGTCCGGAGATCGGGCACGCGCTTGAGTGTAAGGAGAATTCTTTTCTTAGGAGAACGAAATTCTCAACTAGCTGGCGGCGAATCCATTGGCCACGAAGTCCCAGACCTCGTCGGCGCTGATCGGATGGATCGATGCCTCGTCGGCGCCTCCGCTGGATTGCGCGACGAACATCACGGTCTGCATCGTCATCGCTGCCATCCGACGCGGGTTGATCCCCGCGCGGAGCTGACCGGCCTCGGACGCTTCCTCCATGAGCTCGGTGAGCAGGGCCAGCAGCGGTGCGTGGGCGACCTTGACCTCCGACGGGTGCGACACCAGCAAACGCGGGGCGAAGTCGGTGAACAGTGGGCGCTTGGCGGCCGGATCGGGGCGCGACGATTCGAAAAGCAGCTGAATCGCGACCTTCAGGCGTTCGATCGGTTCGCCCTGGGTCGAGGTGGCGGCCCGGATCTGGTCGGCCGAGCGGCTCAGCGCGTCTTCGAACAATGCGAGTAGGAGCTCGTGTTTACCGTCGAACTGCAGGTAGAAGCTGCGCAACGATTGACGAGAGCGGTCCACGACCTCTTGGACCGTGAAGTCGGTGCTGCCCTTTTCGATGATGATCGCCTGGGCGGCGTCGAGGAACCGTTGAACGCGCTGGGCGGCGCGCAACTTGGCCGTTTTGATCGACCGCTCGACAGCTCGTTGCTTCCACGCGGGTTCTTCGCCAGCGGTGGTCACTGGCTGCTCCGACGCTTGTCGAGTGGGGAGAACATGAACTGACTGTACCGGAGAACGCCTTGCCATTGTGGTGCCAGACCCCCTCGCGGCCAATGTGTCGGAGATTGTAACTTTCGTACTGTGAGAATAGTATTCTCATGAAGGGAATTATAGAAGTCCTTTGAGAAGAAGGGTTTCGCATCAAAATTCGGCGCCGCCGGTGCACTGTTCGCCGGTAGCTGCCGCATCGCAAAGACGGCTGTCGGGCGGCAGCGGTGAGCAGAAGGAACCACGTGTACATCGACTATGACGTCGCCGATTCGATCGCCACGATCACACTGAACCGGCCGGAAGCCGCCAACGCGCAGAACCCCGAACTCCTCGACGAACTCGATGCCGCGTGGACCAGTGCCGCCGATGACCGTGAGGTGAAAGTTATCGTGCTGCGGGCCAACGGGAAGCACTTCTCGGCCGGCCATGACCTGCGTGGCGGCGGGCCGGTGCCGGACAAGATCACCCTGGAATTTCTCATCGAGCACGAGTCGCGACGCTATCTGGAGTACACGCTGCGGTGGCGGAATGTGCCCAAACCGTCGATCGCGGCGGTGCAGGGACGCTGCATCTCCGGCGGTCTGCTGCTCTGCTGGCCGTGCGATCTGATCCTGGCCGCCGACGATGCGCTGTTCTCCGATCCGGTGGCACTGATGGGCATCGGTGGTGTCGAGTACCACGGTCACACCTGGGAACTCGGCGCCCGAAAGGCCAAGGAGATCCTGTTCACGGGTCGGGCGTTGACCGCGGAGGAAGCTGAGCGCACCGGCATGGTCAACCGGGTTGTCCCTCGTGCCGAGCTCGACGCCCAGACGGCCGAGCTGGCGGCGCAGATCGCGCAGATGCCCGCCTTCGCGCTCCGCCAGGCCAAACGCGCGGTCAATCAGACCCTCGACGTGCAGGGCTTCTACGCCGCGATCCAATCGGTGTTCGACATTCACCAGACCGGGCACGGCAATGCGCTTAGCGTCAGCGGATGGCCAGTACTGATGGATATCGACGGAATGAAGCAGAACATCAAGTAGGCCTGGGCCTCTGAAGATGGGGGCGATCCGGCTCAGCGTGAGTTACGCGGCCAGGCAGATCTACGCGCAGACCACGGCGGCAGCTGCGGTGACCCTGGTGGTGCTGGCGCTCAGCCGTAACACCGTCGGTGATGCGCGCGAGCTGCTGACCCAGGCGAATCTTGTTGCGCTGATCGCGCTGATGGTCGCGGCCGCGATCGTCGATACCGTCGTGGGTTGGGTCAATGTCCACCCGACGTTCAAATGGTTTGCCGCGGGGGAGAATCCGACGGCGCAGCAGCAACGCGCGGCGATGCGTATCGCACCGCGGCAGACCATCATCCAGTTCGCCACCTGGGCGGTGAGCGCGCTCGTGTACACGCTGCTGAACCTCGGTGCCGGTGGAGGTGTCGCCTACGTGATGGGCGGGGCGATCCTCTTCGGTGGTGTCGCGGCCGCCTGCATGGGATTCCTGGTGACGCAACGCATGTTGCGGCCGATCGTGGCCGCGTCGCTGACCGCATCCTCGTCGACGATGGTGCGCATGCCCGGTGTGCTGGCCCGGCTGATCACCATCTGGACCCTGTTCAGCGGGCTGCCCCTGGCCGGTATCGCATTGATCGTGCTGGCCCGCTCGAACGGCTGGTTCGTGCAGAAGACGGCGCCCGTCGAGGCGGCGGTGCTGGTGGTGGCCGTCATCTCGCTGGTCTTCGGGCTGCGGTCCATGGTCCTGGTGGCGCGGTCGGTATCCGACCCGGTGGGAGAAGTCGTACTCGCGATGAAAGCGGTCGAGCGCGGCTGGTCCGGTGTCTCGGTGAAGGTGTACGAATCGTCGGAGATCGGCCGGCTCCAGTACGGATTCAATCGGATGCTGGCCGGCCTGGCCGAGCGGAACCGGTTGCGCGATCTGTTCGGTCGGTACGTCGGCGTCGACGTCGCCCGCCATGCGCTGCAGCAGGGTGGGACGGTCACCGGCGATGTTCGCGAGGCCGCCGTTCTCTACGTCGATCTGGTCGGATCGACAGCCCTCGCCGCCTCACGCCCGCCTCAGGAAGTGGCGCAACTCCTCAACGGGTTCTTCAAGATCGTGGTGGACACCGTCGAACGTCATCAAGGCCTGATCAACAAGTTCGAGGGTGACGCCGTGCTCGCCGTCTTCGGTGCGCCGCTACGGCTGGACAACCCGGCAACCTCGGCACTGGCCACCGCGCGGGCGCTGGTGCCCCGACTGCACCAGCTGCCGGATGTGGAGTTCGGCGTGGGCATCTCGTGCGGCTCGGTGTTCGCGGGAAACATCGGCGCCGAGAACCGCTACGAGTACACCGTGATCGGTGATGCCGTGAACGAAGCGGCGCGCCTGGCCGACCACGCCAAAGACCGCGAGTCGACGGTGTTGTGTTCGGGAAGCGCTCTGGCCCATGCCGATGCCGACGAGGGCGGGCACTGGTCCGTGCGCGGCTCGACGGTACTGCGCGGTCGCTCGACGGCCACGGTCTTCGCCGAGCCAGTCACCCCATAGCGCGAGCAGACACGTCGGTACCCGCAGATCTGCTTCCTGGGGTACCTCCGCGCCTGCTCGGCAGGGGAGGGCTAGAGCTGGGCCAGGCGGGGCACCGTGCCGCGGGCGCGCAGTCCGGCGCCGGCCTTGCGGGTGAGTTCTCTTGAGCTGCCCAGCAACCCGTCGAGCACCAGGACTCGCTTCACGTGATTGTGCAGCTCGTGCTCCTCGGTGAACCCGATACCGCCGAGCACCTGCTGGCAGTGCTTGGCCGCGGTCAGCGCGGCCTTACCCGCGGCGGCTTTGGCCAGCAGCGAGTTCAGGTCGACATTGTCCGCACCGGGCAGGCTCAGCGTCGCCTCGGCACCCTCGATGGCCACCAGCGTCTCGGCCAATCGGTGCCGCACGGCCTGGAAGGACGAGATCGGCTTGCCGAACTGGACCCGGTCCAGTGCGTGTTGACGGGCCAACGCGAGCATCGCCCGGGCCGAGCCGACCAACCACCAGCCCAGCGCACGGCGGGCCTCCGAAACCCGGAGCAGCTGGCCGTCGGGCACCTGGCGCAGCGGCAGCCCGCCCAATGCCGGATTGCTGCTGTCAGTTCTTTCCCAGACCACCCAGGTGCCACCGGCATACGGCATCGGCGGGGTGCCGCCGGGCAGGCCGCCGATGGTCTCGAGCAGCACATCGTTGAGAATCGACGCGTGCGAACCTGTTTCGCCCAGCAGCCGGAACACCAGTGGCAGGGCGGTCTCCGGCATGTCGGAGAGCATCTCGGCCCAGCCGAGTTCGGCCAGCGCGGCATCGAGTTCGGCGCCCGAGGCCGAAAGCATGGTCTTGCGCAGGGTGTCTTCGAGCAGGCCCAGTGATTCGGTATCCAAGTCCGTCACGCCTCACTCCTTCCCGAGGTCCAGCAGTCGGCGCGCGATGATGTTGCGCTGCACTTCGGCGGTGCCGCCATAGATGGTCGACGCCCGCGAGTACAGGTACTCGGTGCGCCATTCGGAGTCTTCGAGTTCGATCACCCCGGGCAGCAGATTGCGGGCGGTGTCGTAGAGCAGCTGTTCGGCGCCGGCCAGCAGCACCTTGTCGATCGAGGTGTCCGGCCCGAGCTTGTGCCCCTCGGCCAGCCGGTGCTGAGTTGCCGCCGA
Source organism: Mycobacterium shunyiense (assembly GCF_058270035.1). Lineage (NCBI taxonomy): Bacteria > Bacillati > Actinomycetota > Actinomycetes > Mycobacteriales > Mycobacteriaceae > Mycobacterium > Mycobacterium shunyiense. The sequence goes on from NZ_JBZDPT010000046.1 coordinate 103,749, forward strand.
GCGGCAGCGCAACGTGTGCAGGGCCAGATAGACCTCACCGAGGTCCGGATCCACGACCTGCCCTTGCCGTTTCACCGCTTCCACCAACGCATCGAACCGTGAGTACAGGTAGGCGATGCGCTGCCAGAAGCAGGTCGAGCGTTCGTACGGCAGCAGGTCCATCGCCAGTTGCCACCCGTCGCCCGGATTGCCGAGCATCCGGCTCGCGTCGACCTCGACGTCGTCGAAGTACACCTCGCAGAACTCGTCCACGTCATGCATGGTGTGCAACGGCCGCACCGTGATGCCGGGGGCGTCGGTGTCGACGAAGAACGCCGTGATTGCCTGGTGATTCGGCGTGTCCGCGTCGCCGGTGCGGGTCAGCAGGATGCACCGGTGGGAGTACTGCGCGAAGCTGGTCCAGACCTTCTGGCCGTTCACGATCCACTTGTCGCCGCGCTGGACTGCACGGGTGGTGAGCGAGGCCAGGTCGCTGCCCGAACCCGGTTCGGAAAACCCCTGGCACCATTGCTCTTCGCCGGACAGCAGTTTCGGCACCATCTCGGCGGCCAGCTCTTTGGGTGCATAGTCGATCATCGTCGGCGCCAGCACTTCGAGCATCGAATACGGGCCGGGTTCGGCCAGTCGGCGACCCACGACCTCCTCGCCGACGATCGCACGCAGCATCGCCGGTCCGCCCAACCCACCCGCGTGTTCGGGCCAGCCGTAGCGGCTCCAGCCGCCGTCGTACAGGGCCTTCTGCACGCGGGCGAACTGGCGCATGTGACCTTCGAGCGAATGGTCTTCCGGCGGCATCAGGTCATTCTCGGCGAGCCAATCCTGCAGCGCTGTACGGAAGGTGGCGGGATCGAACAGGTCGCTCATGCGGTTGCCTCGCTACGCTCGCTCATCCGGCTTCCGGCCTGCCGATCGCATGGGGCCTGCCATGGTCGTGATCACCACTGCGCCGGATGAAGGTCATCGCACGGGTCTTCAGCCGCCAGCCCTCACTGGTCCGCACGTAGGTGTCGCGGTAGTACCCGATACGCATGTCGTGCTTGGAGTGCTCGATGAAGCACAGCGGCTGCGTGCCGGACGCCGTATCCGCCCCTTCGACCAGGTCGATCAGGGCTGTTCCGGTCATGAACAGACCCTTGGGGGCGGCGTCCACCAGGACCGGGAAGCGATTCAGCGTGTAGGTCTCGCCGAATGCGCTGTAGGTGCCGTCGGGCGTGAAAACACTGATGAGACCGTCGATGTCGCCCTGGGTGATGGTCACCGCGTACTTGGCGAGCACCTGCTGGATCTCGATGAGATCCTCGGTCCGCGTCGGGGAATCAGTTGATGTGCTCATTGCGGAAGACCTTACCGCCTTTCATTACAAAATCCACACGTTGTGTAACGGAGATATCCTCGAGCGGATTGCCCGGCACCGCGATGATGTCGGCGAGCAGTCCCTCGGCCAGCCGGCCCCGGTCGGTGACGTTGATCAAATCGGCGGCCACCACTGTGGCGGCGCGCAGCACCGCGGCCGGCGGCATGCCCCACTCCACCAGCGTGACGAGTTCGTCGGCGTTGCGGCCGTGCGGGATCGCCGGTGCGTCGGTACCGACGGCGATCTTCACCCCGGCCTCGTAGGCCGCCTTGATGGAGGTCTCGGCCTTCGGGAACATCTCGGCTGCCTTGTCCTGCAGCACCTTCGGTGCCTTCGAAACATCCATGGCCTGGGCCAGGCGGCGAGTGGTGACCAGGAACCGATCGTTGTCGACGAGCTTCTGGATGGCCTCGTCGTCCATCAGGAAACCGTGCTCGATGCAGTCGATGCCGCAGTCGACGGCGTGCTTGACGGCCTCGGCGCCGTGGGTGTGGGCCGCGACCCGCAGTCCGCGTCGGTGCGCCTCGTCGACGATGACGCGCAGCTCCTCGTCGGAATAGTGTTGCGCCCCGGCCTCTCCGGTCAGCGACATGACACCGCCCGAGCAGCACACCTTGATCAGCTGGGCGCCGTGCTTGATCTGGTAGCGCACCGCCTTGCGGATCTCGTCGACCCCGTTGGCGATGCCCTCCTCGATGGTCAGTTCCAGGACGCCCGGCATGAACGCCGCGAACATCGTCGGGTCCAGGTGCCCGCCGGTGGGGGTGATGGCGTGACCGGCGGGAATGATGCGGGGTCCGTCGATCCAGCCGGCGTCGATGGCCTTGCCCAGTGCGACGTCGAGCAGGTATCCACCGGTCTTGACGAACAATCCGAGGTTGCGCACCGTGGTGAACCCGGCGCGCAGGGTGCGGCGGGCGTTGCCCACCGCGCGTAGCACGCGGGTCGGAGGATCGTCCTGCACCTGGGACAGGCCCGGGTTCTCACCCCGGCCACCCATGAGCAGGTTGACCTCCATGTCCATCAGCCCGGGCAGCAGAATCGAGTCACCGAGATCGATGACCTCTGAGCCCTCTGGGATTTCGCCACCTACACCGATTATCCGGTCCCCGTCGACACGGACAATGCCGGGACGAATGATCGTCCCGGCATCGACGTCGACAAGACCCGCAGCTTTGAGGGTCAGCACGACTAAACCACCGGCTCCTTGATGAGATTGATATAGGCAGCACCGCTGTCGAGCACCCGCGGTTGCTTCCAGACCTCGACCGGGAAGCTGACCTGGACAATCGACTGACCCAGGTGCACAAGGGCTTTGGCGTCATCGGGCATGCTTGCCAGCGGGAAGCGGGCATCGACGTAGACCATGATGTCCTCGAGCCGCGCCATGCCGGCGTCGTAGAGCTCCTGCATCTCGTCCATCGTCGAGCTCAGGCGCTTCTGATAGCGCTCTTCCTCGGTGGGCAAGCACCAATCGCTGAATCGCTCCAGATCGGCGAATTCCTCGGGCAGCTTAGACATTTACTTCATCCTTCTTGTCGGCACCGGCGTGCTTGCCATTGGTCGAACCATTTCCGTTGGCCTTGGCCTCTTGGTACCGGTCCACGTACTTGTGGGCGGTGTGGTGCAGGTGGCGCAGCAGAATTTCCTGGTCGCACAGCGGGAAGTCGAGCACGGCGCGGGTGCCGATCTGCGTCTGGGTGGCTTCCAGCGTGTTGGCGTCCTGGAACGCGTACTCCTTGAACGTCACCGCGGCCAGTTCCTGGGACAGCCGCTCGCGCAGGTTCTTCGGCGGCACGAAGTACAGGTCGGCCTCGAAGATGTGGCTGTCTACGCCGGTGGGCCAGTAGTTGTAGGTCAGATACCAGCCCGGCGCCCAGAAGAGCAGGGTGAAGTTCGGGAAGAACTCGAAAGAGTCCTGGCCCCACGTCGAGTGCCGGCCGGGATTGATCGCCGGTGGCAGCTCGTCGGGCAGGATGCCCTTGATGTCGGGACGATCCCATGGTCCGAACAGGCCACTGTGCAGGATGCGCTCGATGGGCTTGACCATCTTGAGGTCCTTCGGCGGGCTCATGCCGCCCCAGGACGAGATCATCGAGTGATCGCCCTTGATGTCGTAGTGCAGCGCCTCGAAGCCGAACTTGGCCAGCTTCTCGGCTTCCTCCTTCTCCGCCTGCTTCATGTGCAGGATCGGCGCGTGGTAGAACTCGACGAACGCGTCGATGAACAGCTTCCAGTTGGCCTTGACCTCCGAGCGGTAGCTGTAGTGCTCGGTCATCTCGTGGAAGGGATAACCCTTGAGGCCCTCGCCGAACTCGCCCAGGTATTCCTCCAGCGAGACTGCGTCGTCGTCGAAGTTGACGAAGATGAAGCCTTCCCAGACCTCGCAGCGCACCGGCTTGAGCGGGTAGTCGGCTTTGTCGACGTCGAAGAACTCCTGCTCCTGCTGGATGAAGGTCAGGTCGCCCTTGAGGTTGTAGCGCCAGGCGTGGTACTTGCAGACGAACTGGCGGCAGCTGCCGGACACCTCCTCGCCGGGGTAGTCGTTCCACACCAGCTTGTTGCCGCGGTGGCGGCACAAATTGTAGAAAGCGCGGATCTCGTCACCGTCGTTGACGATGACGATCGACGTGCCCGGGCCGACCGACGGCAGCTCACGGGTGATGTAGCTGCCTTTCTTGGGGATCAGCTCCACGCGGCCCATCTGCAGCCAGGTCTTGCGGAAGATGGCCTGCTGCTCCAGTTTCCAGTGCTCCGGGTCGATCGAATCCTCGTAGTTGACCGGGGCGGTGCCCAGTTCGGGCCAGTTCTCGGTCCAGCTGCCTGCAGCCGGCTTCGGGAAGAACGCCATCATCTACCTACTTTCTTCTTGAGTTAGTGGCCGGATTCCGGCGCAATTCCAAAGGTGTTGTAGGCCATGGCCATCAGGCCATAGCCGCCGATCGTGAAGACCAGGTCCATGCGCTGGCGCTCGTCGAGGTGCTCGCTCAGGGCGGCCCAGGTGCTGTCCGAGATCTCCGCCTGTCCGTCGAGTTCATCGACGGAGTCGAGCACCAACTGGTCGAGGGGAGTGGCACCGTCGCCAGTCGTGCTGCTCGCGATCCGCTCATCGGTGAGTCCCTCGGACTTGCCGATGAAAGCGTGATGCGTCCACTCGTATTCGCACTTCTTGCGATGGGCGATCCGCAGGATGGCGAGCTCACGCATCTGCGCATCCAGTGTCGAGCGGAACAGCAGATGATTACTGAACCGCAGGAACGCCTTGGTCAGGGAGGGGTGGCGAGCCAGCGTCGACAGCGCGGTGCCCGCTCCCTCGGGGTTGAGCCGCTCCTCCGGAAGCATGACGGACAGTGCTCGTCGCACGTCGTCGTCCCACTCCTCGGCGGGCAAGGGGGCCAAGCGCACGGGGCGGTTCTCCTCTCGATGACCCATCACTGACTCTCGGTTGCGAGAATCAGGTTCTCATTTCCGACTAAGAGGTTTCCATCTTTTGCGCCGATGGTCAACAAGAAGGCGCGAGATTGCATGGTGACCTGGCTAAATCTGCTCGTCAGCGGCATCAGACATTGATTCTCTCTAGACGAGAAGCTAGTTTTCTCCCATAGAGAACCAATGTGACGGCCATGGAACGGAGCGAGGCAGTGCACAAAGACGACATGATCTTGATCAGCGTCGACGACCACATCATCGAACCGCCGAACATGTTCAAGAACCATCTTCCGGAGAAATACCGCGACGAGGCACCACGCCTGGTGCACAACCCCGACGGCAGCGACACCTGGCAGTTCCGTGACACGGTGATCCCGAACGTGGCGCTCAACGCCGTGGCAGGCCGGCCCAAGGAGGAGTACGGGTTGGAGCCCCAGGGGCTCGATGAGATCCGCAAGGGCTGCTATGACCCCGACGAACGGGTCAAGGACATGAACGCCGGCGGTGTGCTGGCCACCATGAACTTCCCGTCGTTCCCTGGTTTCGCCGCTCGGTTGTTCGCCACCGACGACGACGAGTTCTCGTTGGCGTTGGTGCAGGCCTACAACGACTGGCACATCGACGAATGGTGCGGGTCGAATCCGGGTCGGTTCATCCCGATGGCCATCCCGGCGATCTGGAATCCGCAGTTGTGCGCCGACGAGGTTCGTCGGGTGTCGAAGAAGGGCGTGCACTCGCTGACCTTCACCGAGAACCCTTCGACGCTGGGCTACCCGTCCTTCCACGACCTGGAGTACTGGAAGCCGTTGTGGGAGGCCCTGGTCGACACCGACACCGTGATGAACGTGCACATCGGATCATCGGGCAAGCTGGCGATCACCGCCCCGGATGCCCCGATGGACGTCATGATCACCCTGCAGCCGATGAACATCGTGCAGGCCGCGGCCGACCTGTTGTGGTCGGCGCCGATCAAGGCCTATCCGGGACTCAAGATCGCGCTGTCCGAGGGTGGCACCGGCTGGATTCCGTACTTCCTGGACCGGGTGGACCGCACCTACGACATGCACTCCACGTGGACGCACCAGGACTTCGGTGACAAGCTGCCGTCGGAGGTGTTCCGGGAGCACTTCATGACCTGCTTCATCTCCGACCCGGTCGGGGTGAAGAACCGCCACGAGATCGGCGTGGACAACATCTGCTGGGAGATGGACTACCCGCACAGTGACTCGATGTGGCCGGGCGCGCCCGAGGAGCTGAGCGCGGTGTTCGACACCTACGAGGTTCCCGACGACGAGATCAACAAGATCACCCATGAGAACGCCATGCGGCTGTATCACTTCGATCCATTCGCCCACATTCCCAAGGAGCAGGCCACCGTCGGGGCGTTACGAAAGGCCGCCGAGGGTCATGACGTATCCATTCGCGCGTTGAGCCACAAGGAGAAGACCGGCGCCACGTTCGCCGACTTCCAGGCCAACGCCAAAGCCGTTGCCGGCGCGCGAGACTGAACGCCGAGACGATCGGCCGAGAAAAATAGGAGAGCACACAGTGTCGGGCGGTATGAACTTCGAGCTGACCGAGGACCAGCAGCTGATCCGCAAATCCGTTGCGGAGCTGGCGGGCAAGTTCGACGATCACTATTGGATGACCAAGGACCAGGCCCACGAGTTCCCGCAGGAGTTCTACGACGCCATCGCCGGCGGGGGCTGGCTGGGGATGACCATCCCCGAGGAGTACGGCGGGCACGGCCTCGGCATCACCGAGGCCACCATCCTGGCCGAGGAGGTGGCCCGGTCCGGCGGAGCCATGAACGCCGCCAGCGCGATTCACATGTCGATCTTCGGGATGCAGCCGGTAGTGGTGTTCGGCTCCGAGGAGATGAAGAAGGCGACACTGCCCCGCATCGTCAACGGCGATCTGCATGTGTGCTTCGGCGTCACCGAACCCGGTGCGGGACTGGACACTTCACGTATCACCACGTTCGCCAAGAAGGATGGCGGCAGCTATGTGGTGAACGGCCGTAAGGTGTGGATCTCCAAAGCGCTTGAGTCGGAGAAGATCCTGCTGCTGACCCGCACCGAATCCCGCGAGGACGTGGAGCAGCGTGGCGGGAAGCCGACCGACGGGTTGTCGTTGTTCCTGACCGACCTCGACCGGGATCACGTCGAGATCCGGCCCATCAACAAGATGGGCCGGAATGCGGTGAGCTCCAACGAGTTGTTCATCGACGATCTCCGGGTGCCTGCCGAGCACCTCATCGGCGAGGAAGGCAAGGGGTTCAAGTACATCTTGCACGGGCTCAACCCGGAGCGGATGCTGATCGCCGCCGAAGCCCTCGGCATCGGTCGCGTGGCCCTGGACCGTGCCGTCAAGTACGCGAACGAGCGGGTGGTGTTCGACCGGCCGATCGGCATGAATCAAGGCATCCAGTTCCCGCTCGCCGACTCGCTGGCCCGCCTCGACGCCGCCGAGCTGATCCTGCGCAAGGCCACTTGGCTCTACGACAACGGTAAGCCGTGCGGTCGGGAGGCCAACATGGCCAAATACCTGTGCGCCGACGCGGGATTCGGCGCCGCCGACCGTGCGCTGCAGACCCATGGCGGGATGGGTTATTCCGAGGAATACAACATCTCCCGGTTCTTCCGGGAGTCCCGACTGATGAAGATCGCACCGGTGAGCCAGGAGATGATCCTGAACTTCCTCGCCGCGAACGTTCTCGGCCTGCCCAAGAGCTACTGAGGAGATATCGAAGTTCAATGAGGACCTATTTCGACCTGACCGGACGTTCGGCACTGGTGACCGGTGCCGGCGCCGGGATCGGTGCCGCGGTTTCCGAGGCGCTGGCCGCTGCCGGCGCCGCCGTGCTCGTCACCGACATCAGCGGTGAGGCGGCTGCGAAGGTCGCCGAGCGCATCAATACCGCGGGCGGCAAGGCTGACAGCGCCGCGCTTGACGTCAGCGACCGTGACGCGGCAGTGGCCGCCGCCGCGCAGGCCGCCGCCCTCGGCGAGGGAAACCTGCACATCGTGGTCAACAACGCAGGGGTCACGTCGCCGGCGATGTTCCCCAAGCTGACCGACGAGACGTTCCGGGTCACCTTTGACATTCATGTCATGGGCACCTTCCACGTCACCCAGGCTGCGCTGCCACACATCCCCACTGACGGGACCGGTCGCGTCATCAACGTCACCTCGGCAGCCGGGCTCACCGGCACTCTGGGCCAGGTGAACTACTCGGCGGCGAAGGCCGGACTGATCGGGTTCACCAAGTCGCTGGCTCGTGAGCTGGCCACCAAGAACATCATGGTCAACGCCCTGGCGCCGCTGGCCGCCACGCCGATGACGGAAACCATCCGCACCAACGAGAAGTTCGCGGCCAACATGATGAACCGCATCCCGCTCAAGCGGTGGGCCGATGCCGACGAGGTCGCGGGCGCGTTCGTCTTCCTGGCCTCTGACGCTGCGTCGTACATCACCGGGCAGGTGCTGCCGGTCGATGGCGGCATGGTTATGTGAGCCTGTGAGCGAGTTTACGAGCGAACCATCAAGCACAGCGGCGAAAGCCTCTTTGCCGCTGGCCGGTATCACCGTCATCGCGATGGAGCAGGCGGTCTCCGCGCCGATGTGCACCCGGGTGCTCGCTGACTTCGGCGCCAGGGTGATCAAGATCGAGAACCCCAAGGGGGGTGACTTCGCCCGCGACTACGACGATGTCGTGCTCGGTCAGGCGGCCCATTTCGTCTGGGCCAACCGGGGCAAGGAATCGGTCACCCTCGATCTGAAGTCACCCGGGGGCATGGAGGTCCTGCACCGGTTGCTCGACGGCGCCGACGCCTTCGTGTCCAATCTCGCTCCGGGAGCCACCGCGCGGTTGGGGCTGGGGCCCGAGGATCTCAAGGTGCGTCATCCCCAGGTGATCCCGGTGGAGATCGACGGTTACGGACCCGGAGGACCGCTGTCGCACAAGCGGGCCTACGACCTGTTGGTGCAGGCCGAATCCGGTTCGTGCGCGTCCACCGGCTATGCCGGCATGCCAGCCAAACCCGGTGCGGCGGTTGCCGATATCACCACCGGGCTGTATTCGGCGTTGTCCATCATGGCGCTGCTGGTCGGCCGGACCCGCTCGGGCGACACCGAGGCCGCGCCGGCCGTGGCGGTCAGTCTGTTCGACACCATGACCGACATCATGGGGTACCAGCTGGCCTACACCCAGCACTCCGGAATCGACCAGGTTCCGCTGGGGATGAGTTCGCCGGCGGTGGCGCCTTACGGCGCATTCGATACGCGCGACGGCCAGACCGTGGTGCTGGGGACGACCAACGACCGGGAGTGGCAGCGGTTGGCCCGCGAGATCATCGAGCGGCCCGATCTCGCCGACGATCCGCGCTTCGCCACCAACTCCGATCGCTGTGCGCATCGCGACGAGCTCAACAAGGCGATCGAATCCTGGTGTGCCCAGCACGAGCTCGACGACATTCAGCGGACCGCGGATGACGCCGGGATCGGCAATTCGCGGTACAACCTGCCCAGCGAGGTCATCGACCACCCGCATCTGAAAGCCCGTGACCGCTGGCGTCAGGTCGGAACCCCCAACGGGGAGATCGCGGCGCTGTTGCCGCCGCCGGTCATCAGCGGGATGCAACTGGGGATGGGCGCAGTGCCGGGGCTCGGCGAACACACCGATGCCATCCTGAGCGGGATCGGCCTGAGCGCCGAGCAGATCGCCGTGCTGCGCGAGCAGGGTGCCATCGGCCCCGCCTACCCGCAGTCCTAGTCAACAAGAACGGAGAATCCAATGCGCGAAACCGTCATCGTCGAGGCCGTCCGTACCCCGGTCGGCAAGCGCAACGGGGGCCTGTCGGGATTCCATGCCGCAGACCTGTCGGCGCTGGTGCTCAATGCACTGGTGGAGCGGGCGGGTATCAGCCCCGAGATCATCGACGACGTGGTCTGGGGCTGCGTCTCCCAGGTCGGTGACCAATCCAGCAACATCGGCCGATACTCGGTGCTGGCCGCCGGCTGGCCCGAACACATTCCGGGCACCACGGTCAACCGCGCCTGTGGATCCAGCCAGCAGGCGCTGGATTTCGCGGTCCAGGCGGTGATGTCGGGGCAGCAGGACGTCGTCGTCGCAGGCGGGGTCGAGGTGATGAGCAAGGTGCCGCTGGGGGCGGCCCGGGCCACCGGCCAGCCTTACGGGCCGAAAGTCTTTGAGCGGTACCAAGATTTTTCGTTCAACCAGGGCATCTCGGCGGAGATGATCTCGCAGAAGTGGGGTTTCGGCCGGACCCAGCTCGACGAATACTCCGTCGCCTCGCACGAGCGGGCGGCGGCGGCGCAGGACCGCGGCGCCTTCGAGAACCAGATGATCACGGTGTTTCCCGACCCGGCCGATCAACTCGACCCGGTAGTCGCCGACGAAGGGGTCCGCCGTGGCACCACGGTGGAGAAGCTCGCCGGTCTCAAGCCCGCCTTCACCGAGGACGGGGTGATCCATGCGGGCAACTCCTCACAGATCTCCGACGGTGCGGCGGCCCTGCTGGTGATGACGGCCGAAGCTGCTCTGACAATGGGCCTCACGCCCATCGCGCGGTACCGGGCCGGCGTGGTGACGGGCGCGGACCCGGTATTGATGTTGACCGGGCCCATCCCGGCAACCGAGAAGGTGCTGCACAAGGCCGGTGTGCGTCTGGACGAGGTCGGCGTGTTCGAGGTGAACGAGGCGTTCGCCCCGGTGCCCCTGGCCTGGCTGGCCGAGACCGGCGCCGACGAGGCCAAGCTGAACCCGCTCGGCGGTGCCATCGCGCTCGGACATCCGCTCGGCGCGTCGGGTGCCGTGCTGATGACTCGGATGATCAACCACATGCGCGACAACGGAATTCGTTACGGACTGCAGACCATGTGTGAGGGCGGCGGTACTGCCAACGCCACGCTGGTCGAGCTCATCGACTGACAAGAGGACAACGCATGCAGCGAAATCTATTCACCGAGGACCACGAGGCGTTCCGCGCGCTCGCAAGGGATTTCATCGAGAAGGAAGTCGTCCCCGCCTATCCCGAGTGGGAGAAGGGCGGGCGGATGCCCCGTGACGTCTTCAAGCAGATGGGTGAGCTCGGCATGCTCGGGATGGCGATCCCCGAGGAGTACGGCGGCGCCGGCATCGGCGACTACCGCTACAACGTGGTGCTGCAGGAGGAGGCGGCCCGCGCGTTGGTGACGTTGTCGACGGTGCGCACTCAGCTCGAGGTGATCCTGCCGTACTTCCTGCACTACGCGAATGAGGAGCAACGGCAGCGGTGGTTCCCCGGGCTGGCCGCGGGCACGCTGCTGACCGCTGTCGCGATGACCGAGCCGGGAACGGGTTCGGATCTGGCCGGAATGCGCACCACCGCGGTCCGGGATGGTGACGAGTACGTGCTCAACGGTGCCAAGACGTTCATCACCGGCGGCATCCAGGCCGATCTGGTGGTCGTCGTGGCGCGGACGTCGACCGACCCGGAGAACCGGCGCAAGGGGCTGACACTGCTGGTTGTCGAGGACGGCATGGCGGGCTTCGAGCGGGGCCGCGAGCTGGAGAAGATGGGCTGCAAGGTGCAGGACACCGCGGAGCTGTCGTTCACCGACGTCCGGGTGCCCGTGGCCAACGTGCTGGGGGAGGAGGGCGAGGCCTTCAGCTACCTCGGCCACAACCTGGCCCAGGAGCGGCTCACGGTGGCGGTGGGTTCGGTGGCTCAGGCGCGCTCGGCGATCGCGGCTGCGATCGGCTACACCAAGGACCGCAAGGCGTTCGGCCAGCCCGTGGCATCGTTCCAGAACACCAAGTTCGAGTTGGCGGCCTGTTCGACCGAGGTCGAAGCGGCTCAGGCGATGCTCGACCGGGCGGTGGCCCTGCATGTCGACGGCGAACTGTCCGGCGCCGACGCGGCCCGGGTGAAACTGTTCTGCACGGAGATGCAGGCGCGGGTGATCGATCGTTGCCTGCAGCTCTTCGGCGGGTACGGCTACATGATGGAGTACCCCATCGCCCGGCTCTACACGGATGCCCGGGTGGCTCGCATCTACGCCGGGACCAGCGAGGTCATGAAGGTGATCATCGCCAAGTCGCTGGGGCTCTGACCGGGCATATCGGGCGGCTGTGACGGCCCTCGGAAACTTCTTTCGCTGAGATGCTTGTCACAACGCTCAAACCAACCTACTGTGTGTTCACTAGGTTGGTTCGACGAAGGAGTCCGGTGACCTCAGTTGCAGGGGCAGAGGTGTCCTCTCAGGGTGCACGGCCCTATGAGACGCTCCTGGCCAAAGGGGAAGACCGCAGGCAGCGGATACTTTCTGTGGCTGAGAAGCTGCTTGCCCGCAATGGTTGGCGCAACACCTCCCTGGCTCAGATCGCCCGGGAGGTCGGCGTCACCCCGGCTGGTCTGTTGCACCACTTCGAGTCCAAGGAGCAACTGCTCAACGCAGTGCTCGATGCCCGCGATCATGACGACGACACCCACGCCGACCGGTCCGGCGATCTCGCTCAGGAGATCAAGCGGGTGGCCGAGCGGTTTGTCCGGGCGCCTGAACTGGTCGGCACTTTCACGGTTCTGTTGGTGGAGAACATCCAACCCGATGCGCCGCTGCACGATCGTTTGCTGAAACGGCAGCAAGCTGCGCGCGACATCGTCACCGACATCATCACCCGCGGCCAGCGCAGTGGCCGCTACCGCTCCGACTTCGACGCGGCCACCAAGGCCGTGGAGATCCTGGCATTCATCAATGGAATGGAGACCTCATGGCTACTCGATCCCTCGCTCCCGTTGACGGACGTGTTCAAGAGCTACGCCGACATGCTGGGGCGGGAGATCGAGCAGCCGGACGGCCGCAACGGGGCGACCGTCCAGTGAGATTGGAGGACGACATGCGGTATCGGCTTGATGTGGTCGCCCCCTGTGTGGTCGACGCGGTCCGGTTCGCCGGCGGCTGGCTCGTCGATCGGGTGATGGCCGGGTGGGACGTCACGGTGCTGATCGGCGCCGACGAGGATGTCCGACCGCTGGCGATCCTCGGGGTCGAGACCATCGCCCTGGAGTCTGTCCTGGAGTCTTGGGAGGACCGTCCGCATCCGCAGACCGTCGCAGTGGCCGCCAACCTGTTCAACACCGACGAGCGCGTGCGACGCGGCGTCCTGGGCGCGCTGGAGCAGGGCCACACCGAGGTGACGCTGTGGGGTGACGAGTGTCCGGCGGATCTGAGCGTCGACCCGGTACGTCACGAACTGTCCGCCGCCGCACGCGCTTTCAAAGCCCAGGCGCTCGCCGCGGTCAACGATCCCGAAGCCAAGGTGGTCGGAAACACCGAGGCGTTCCGCTGTGGCACGATGCTCAGCCGCTCGGTGCCCGCGGATCTGATTCCGGCCAGCTGATCTCTCGCCGAGCGTGCATACAGATCGCGAATTCACGCGATTTCGCGATCTGAGTGCACCGTCGCCGCCCAGGCCTTCGACAATCGCTCTAGCACTTCTACCGGTGTATGCCGCTTGGCGACTCTGACTCTCGTCCAACCGAGCTCATCGAGATCTTCCGAGCGGATGATGTCGTGGGCGAACTGCTGCGGGTCTTTGCGGTGGTGGTCGCCGTCATACTCAACCGCGAGCATGCGTTCTTCCCATCCCATATCCAGCCGGTAGCGCCGGCCATCGATGCTCGTCACGGGTATCTGAGTCGTCGGACGCGGGTATCCGGCGCGAATCACCAACAGCCTCAACCACGTTTCTTTCGGCGACTCCGAGCCTGGGTCGTAAAGATCGAGTGCGGCCAACAATTGGCGAATGCCTCGGGCACCTCGATGGCCTACTGCTACCCGAAGTACGTCATCGACACGAAATCCCGTGGTATTTCCCAGTGCATCGAGTCGGGCGACCGCGTCATCCAGATGTCCACGCCGACCGAGGTCAAATGCCGTCCGCTCGACAGTGGTGAGTGGAAGTCCCCGGTGCTCCGTGACCTCGTCGGAGGCAAGCGATCCGGTTTTGAGGGTGGTGATCCCTCGCGGAGGCCTGCGGTTCGGCCAGACCAACTCGATCGGGAGCGTGTCCTCGACGTATTGCGCACCGTGTAACGCCGATGCGGTGACACCCGCAAGCACTCCGCCACGATGCGACCACAACCATGCGGCTTTGGCACGGTGGCGGATCGTCATTTCCGCTGAACGGCGTGTGTAGACGTCGGGGAACACCGTGACGAACGGCCCGCGATGATTGCGCAGCTGATGCTTGGCCACCAGCCCAGCCGTGACGGCCTCGCTGCCGAGGAACGGGGTGTCCATGTCATCACTTTGACGTACTCAGGGCGGCATCAGCTCAACGTTTTTGCGATGTGGGGATCAACCGTGCGTTGTGGATAACTCGCCTGTCCCGAGCGTGCATACAGATCGCGAATTCACTCCATTTCGCGATCTGAGTGCACGCTCGACGGCGGAGCTAGACGAAGGTGGGCATCGCGGACCAGCCTCGCACCGCGGCGGTCTCCGACGGTTTGGCGTTGGCCCAGTCGACGTTCCACTCGGGGAAGCGTTTGAGGATCTCTTCCAACGCGATGCGCCCCTCGAGGCGGGCCAGCGCGTTGCCCATGCAGAAGTGCGTGCCTGCGCCGAAGGTCATGTGAGACTTCTGTTCCCGGTGGATGTCGAAGACGTCGCCGTCGGGGGCGAACCGCCGATGGTCGCGGTTGGCCGCGCCGACCAGCATGAGCATCGCCGAGCCCGCCGGAACGGTCTGCCCGTAGTACTCGACATCGCGGGTGACGTAGCGGGCGATCTGCAGTGCCGGCGGCTCCCAGCGCAGGATCTCCTCGATCGCCTGGGGGATG